>PEWF01000039.1:0-21701 GCA_002779595.1 archaeon CG07_land_8_20_14_0_80_38_8
TGCCGTACCCTGCCAGTACTCCAGCAGCCAGGGGAATAGTTATTACATTGTACCCTGTTGCCCATATTAAGTTCTGAACCATTTTTGAATAAGTTTTCTTGGACAATTGAATAATAGTGCTAATGTTTGACAAATCATTATTGGTTAGTATTACGTCGCCGGTTTCAACTGCCACATCAGTGCCAGCGCCAATGGCAACGCCTATATTTGACTGCGCCAGTGCGGGCGCATCATTCACTCCATCGCCAACCATCATGACAATCAAACCTTTTGATTGGTAATTTTTGATTATCCTGTTCTTCTGGGCAGGCAGTACTTCTGCATAGTATTCGTCAATTTTTAATTCATTGCTGACTTTTTCAGCAGTTTCCTTATTATCTCCTGTGAGCATTACGCACTTTATCCCTTCATTCTTCAGCATTTGCACTGCTTTTTTGCTTTCCTTCCTGGCTTCATCGCTTAATTCAATTAATCCTATCATTTCTTTTCCTTCCATTAAGTACGCGGTTGTTCCTGTTGTTTCCGCCTTGCTTTCTTTGCCTTTGAAGTAATTCCTGCCCACTAATTTGTAATTCTTGTTTTTTATTTTTCCCTGCACTCCAATGCCCGGCAAATTCTTGAAATTACTCACTTCCTCTAATTTTAGTCCTTTTTTTTCTGCACGGCTTACTATGCTTCTTGCAATGAAGTGCTCAGAATTCAGTTCTAGGGAAGCGCTGATTCTCAAAACCTCATCCTCTGCTTTTTTGATGCCTTTTATTTTTGTGACTGCAAATTCGCCTCTTGTTAAGGTTCCGGTTTTGTCAAAAATAATTACTTGCGTATTCCTTGCCTGTTCAAATGCTGTCCTGTTTCTTATTAATAATCCCCTGCCAGCGCTTATTGAGGTTGACACTGCAACCACTAATGGAATGGCTAATCCTAGCGCGTGAGGGCAAGTTATGACTATTACAGTTATCATCCTTTCCAGTGCAAAGGACAAATTATTATCAGCCAGTAGCCATGCTGTGAATGTGATTGTTCCTGCAGTGAGCGCAATTATTGTAAGCCATAACGCGGCTTTATCCGCCAAATTCTGCGTTTTTGACTTTGACATTTGCGCTTCTTTCACTAATCTTATGACTTGCGAAACGTATGATTTCTCGCCAGTATTTATTATCTTAATTTGTATGCTTCCATCATTGTTTGCGCTTCCTGCGATTACTTTGTCATTAATTCTCTTGTTAACTGGTTTTGATTCTCCTGTGAGCATTGACTCATTAATGCTTGTAGTGCCTTTGATGATTACGCCGTCTGCTGGTATTTTTTCACCCGGACGCACTAATATAATATTCCCTGCTTTTAATTCGCTGACTAATGTTTCAATTATTTTATTGTTATTCATTAAATGCGCTTTTTTTGGTATTAATTCTGCTAATTTTTCCAATGCGCGGGAAGCGTTTATTACGGAACGCATTTCAATCCAGTGCCCTAAAAGCATTATAAGTATTAAAGTAGATGATTCCCAGAAGAAGTATTTCCCGCTTAATCCGAATACTACTGCTGTGCTGTAAGCATAACTGGCAGTTATTGCTACTGCGACTAAAGTCATCATGCCGGGATTCTTATTCTTCAATTCATGCAATGAATTTGTTATGAACGGTTTACCGCAGTATAAGAATACAATGCTTGACAATGCGAACAAGAGTATTGTATCTCCTGTGAAAGTAAATGAGTAATTGAGCAGTTCCTGAAAGAACGGCGAGAGCAGTATTATTGGAACAGTTAATATTAATGATATGATGAATTTTTTCCTGAAATCATTCATCATCATTTTGTGGTGATGCGAGTGTTCATGATTCATTGGATTATTATTAATTAATCCTAATTTTTATAATGTTATGCTGATTGGGCAGTGGTCAGAGCCAATGGTTTCGCTGTGGATTTCCGCGCTTTTCAGTTCATCTTTTAAGTCGTTGCTTATTAGTGCGTAGTCAATCCTCCAGCCAATATTTCTTTCGCGCGCGCTGAACGCGAACGGCCACCAAGTGAATTTTTTAGTGCCAGGATTTAATGAGCGGTAAGTGTCCGTGAATCCAATGTTCAGGAATTCAGCCAGCGTGTTCCTTTCCTCTTCTGTGAACATTATATTGTTCTTGTTATTTTTCGGGTTGGCTAAGTCCATTTCTGTGCGCGCTATGTTAAAATCGCCGATTATGATGAGAGAGGTTTTAGTTTCTTTTACTTTGTCCATAATTGCTTTGTACATTCTGAGTTTGAATCCGAGTTTGCTTTTGTCCCTTCTGCCGTGCGGGAAGTAAGCATTGATTAGTGTGAAATTTTTGAATTTTAACTGAATGATTCTGCCTTCATCGTCAAATTCTTTGACTCCTATTCCGTAAATTACTTTTTCAGGCTCTTCCTTTGTGAGCACTGCTGTGCCTGCGTATCCTTTCTTCTTTGCAGGAAACCAGTAAGTTAAGTAATCCTTGGCGTTCCTTAATTTTATTGGCACGTCTTCATAATCTGCTTTTATTTCCTGAAAGCAGATAATGTCAGGATTTTCTTCCAATAACCAGTCCATTAATCCTTTGCTGTAGGCGCTTCGTATGCCGTTAACATTCCATGAGCTTATTTTCATGACTATTTTTATATTGTGTTAATATTTTTAAATCTGAACCTTGTTATTTTCTAATAATGTTTTCAAAAAAATTAGTATTTTTGATTATTGTATTATTGTCTTTTTCTGCTGTTTTCGCGGATGACTGCGCTTACATGATATTTTTTTACAGCACTGGATGCCATGCCTGCAATTTGGCTTCTCCTGTTCTGGATGAGATTGAATCAGAGTATAATATTATTATAGACAGGCGTGAACTGCACGAGGCAGGCAATGTGCAGTTGTTATATTATTACCTTGACTTGTATGATGTTCCAAGCAATAAGTGGGGTTATACTCCAACTTCTTTTATCGGCAATTCTTACATTATCGGCTACACCCCTGATTTTGGGGATAATATTGTCAGCAAAATTTTTGACTGCTATAATGGCGAGTGCGTATGCCCTTTTAACCAGTCAGTTGCGGAGTATTATAATGCCTCCCCGTTCCCTGCTGTCAGCAATGCTACTGGTTTTATCGGGAGCCAAACCACTCCGTCAAATATTGATTTGAATATTCCGACTATTGTCAGCGCTGCTTTAATAGATTCCATTAATCCGTGCGCTTTTGCTGTCATGATTTTCTTATTGACTTATTTGATTAATATGGGCAATAAGAAGAGGGTTTTAATTATTGGATTCTCTTACATTTTTGCAGTTTTCGCTTCATACTTTCTGGCAGGCTTCGGCTTGTTTTTGACTATTCAGGCTGTTCATATCAGCAACATTATTTATTACGTGTCCGCGATTCTTGCCATCCTTGCTGGCTTAATTAATGTTAAGGATTTCTTTTGGTACGGTAAAGGTTTTACTTTAAGGATTCCTGCAAGGTTTAAGCCAAGCATTAACAAGTGGGCTAAGGAAGCGACTATTCCTGCGGCAATAGTATTGGGTTTTCTTGTGAGCATGTTTGAACTCCCTTGCACTGGAGGAGTGTACTTGGCGATTCTTGGTTTGTTGTCAAAAAGTGTTTCGCAGGCAAGCGCTGTTGTATTATTGTTATTGTATAATATTATTTTCATACTGCCGCTGATTGTTTTAATGTTCTTGGTGTATTTCGGCTACTCAGCGAAGGGTTTGGAGAGTTGGAGACTGAAGAAGAGGAATTATATGAAATTATTTTCAGGAATTTTTATGATATTGTTGGGCATTGTAATGCTTTTGAACCTATTTTGACAAGAACCATAATTCTTTTAATGTGAGAATTTTTATTTTTTATTTTATGGCTAAGATTGTTTTGAAGGATTTTTACGCGGAATGGTGCGGGCCCTGCAGGGTGCAGACACCAATTATTAAGGAATTGGAGGAGGAATTCAAGGGCAAAATTGTTTTTGAAAAAATTAATGTTGACAATAAGAGGGATGAAGCTTCCAAGTATGGTGTGAGGAGTATTCCCACTATTATTATTGAAAAGGATGGCAATGTTAAGGAGAGGTTTACTGGTTTGCAGGAGAAGAAAGTTTTAAAATCAGCACTAAGTAAATTATTATGATTATGATTAATAAATTAAAAAAAGATTTGTTGGAAAATAAGAGGGGATTTTATGCCACCCTTGTCAGCATCTGCACCCTCATAATATGCTTAGTGTATTACATTTTTTACAACGCGGCGCCGTTAACGTTAATAGCAGTATTGCCGATAATTTTCTGGATATCCTATGACGGGAACGAGCATGACACAGCAGCCACGAAAGGATACTGGGTATGGGTGCTTTTATTGCTCATAACAACAGCAGTAGTATTAATATATCCTTTATTTTAATTGGATGAAAACTTTTTTATTGCATTCAGGACTTTTTTTGGGATATGAAGTGGTTTGAGGGTTTTTTCTTATTGTTCTTATTGGCTGGTTGCACGCAGGTAAGTTCTGATGGTGATTATTACTGCCCTGATAATGTTTCATTCATTGACGCGGTCCAGAATAATTATTGGGGTATGAAGGATTTTATCAAAAATTACACTGACAATGAAATTGACGGTTACGTTTCAGCTGAAGGATTGGAATTGAGAAGGAATTATGAGGAATTGCGAGCGATTTACCTGGATTTCGGGAGCAATGACTGCAAAAATTCCACTAATAATATGATTTCTATAAATTATTTAGCCAAATGCTTTGATTTGATTTACGGAGTTAACCCTTCAACATTCCTGAACAATACTTATAATTATAAAATGGTGACTTTTTCAGAGCAAGGATACGTTGAGCACTTGGATTATGCTGAGTATTATTACGATGACGGGAAATACGTTTTCATCTGGGACATTGATGATGAGTTGGAAGTTGAGCACTTGGCAGAAGCTAATAATTTTGAAACATTAAATTTTGAAGACTCGGAAGCGCAATTCTTTCAGGTGTATTATTCGCAGAATTACGAGGATGATTACGGCAGGAAGTATAAAGGAGTATGGTTCCAGGTATTGTATAACATGGTTTTTGCAGGGTATAAAAGCTGGGATTACGACACCACTGCTATGAAGGAATTGTACAACAGCAGAACGTTGACAAATGAGGATGTTAAGAATATTTATTACGAAGTGTGCGCGGAAAGATTCGAGCACAGGGAAATAACATGCACTTATCCGGAAATTAATGTCGGGCCTTACTCCTGCTGCGCTGACGCGAACAATAACGGGGAATGCGACAGCATGGAGGACGGACTGCCTGAGCATTACTGCGGGGATAATTACTGCCAATCAGACGAATCGCATATTACATGCCCTGCTGACTACCAATAATTTTATATAATCCAATCCTTTCTTTCAATTTCATGGTTGTTAAAATTGATTATGAAAAGTGCTGCTGGAAGAACGGCTCATGCAATAATTGCTCCTGCAAGAGCGGGAGTAATTCATGCAATGGGTGCGTTGAAGCCTGCCCTGTGGGTGCAATGGAAAGGCATAATGAAGTAGTAGTGGATGCTGAAAAATGCATTGACTGCGGCGCGTGCGCAATTGCCTGCCCGAAAAACGCAATAACACTATAAATTAGGGGAATTTTTATCCATAGCGTATTAATTGGTTGTTTTCTCGTTTATTTTTATGATATCCAAATTAATACCCGGAATGGCGAATGTTAATCTCGCCGGGAAAATCGTTTCAAAGGATGACAAGAGAAGCGTTAACACGAAGTACGGCAAGTCACAGGTTTGCGATGCAATACTAAGGGATGACACCGGAGAAATCAAGCTAACTCTTTGGGGCGAACAAATCAGCAAAGTCAGGGAAGGCGATGAGGTAAGCATAAGCGGTGCCTACATTACCGAGTTTCAGGGAGAACTGCAGCTAAACGTTCCGAAGAAGGGCTTATTGGAAGTCGGGATTAAAGAGTGAATCAGTTAATCCATACGGCTTGCGCGAGTAATGCTTTTTTGCATGCTCCACTATTAACGCGTGGAATTCCTGAAATAATTCATACTTTCTTGGAAGTTTTTCTTCGACTAATTTTTTAATTTCTTCATAATTATTTTTTCCCTTGATTATCCCCAATCTTGTGAAGAATCTTTTAGTGTAAGCATCCACGATGAAGTTGGGCTGCTTGTAAGCGTATAATAATATTGAATCTGCAGTTTCTTTCCCAATGCCTTTTATTTTTAACAATTCCATCCTGCCTGGCGCGCGTTTAAGTTTTTGGAAAAATTTGGTGAAATTTTTCAAATAATTAATTTTCTGGTTGTAGTATCCTGCTGGTTTCACGCAGTTAGTCAATAATTCATTGTCCGCGTTGAGGATGTTCTTAGGAGTTAATAATTTTTTTTCGCGCAGATTGTTCAGTGCAGTGTTCGCATTATTCCATGACGTGTTTTGCGTGAGTATTGCACCAATGCTGATTTCAAAAATTTCTCCTTTGCTTAATTCTAGTTTGTGGTTGTCAGGGCAGTACTTGTTGTTCAGGGGCCACCAGCCCTGTAAGCCGTAATTTTTCAGTAATTTTTGGTAAACTTGTATTATTTTCATGATTTTTTTAAAAATAATAATAAAAAAAAGGAGAATAAAATTATTTTTTTTTTAATTTTATTCTTCTGCTTCTTTCTTGGTTGTTTTTCTGGTTTTCTTTTCTTTAACTATTACTGGTTCTTTTGCTTCTTCTGCTTTTGGGGTTTCTGGAATTTTTTTTATTTCCTTGACTAATTCAGTGAATGAGTCAACGAAGAATTGCTGCAATTCCTTGCTTGCTTCGAATCCCAGACTTTTCTTGTATCTTTTAGCGTTTTCCTGTGTGAGGAATCCTTTGCTTATTGAGAAGAAGAAGTTCTCCCCGTTATTTGTTTCTTTCAAGGCAATTTCTATGAAATTCCTTGTTCCGTAATTTTTTTCAAAACTTTTTATTGTCTTGAAAACTGGTCTCTCGTTTCTTTCTGCCATAATTCTGAAAACACCTCTGTTTTTGGTAAAGAATTCATAATATTGTGTTAATTATAAAATTTTTCTTAAATGCTTGTTTTAAGCAAATCTGCTAATTTCGGCGATTTATTCCTTATTTTAATGTTTTTTTCAGCGCAATACTTTTCCAAATACTTGAATTGCTCCCTTATCACGTCATTTTTGAAGGGTTTTATTTCCTCAGGAAATCCGCATTCTATGCTTTCATCCCTGAAGTGAAAAGTGTTCAAATCTCCGATTATTGTTAATTCATTATTTTCAACACTGCCCCATATTGAGTAAAATAATTGCTTCTGGCTGTAGAACACGCCCAATAAGTTGTCATAAACCCTTATGATGTGCTTGTCATTGTCCACTTTTTTTACAGGAGTTATAGTTATTTCCATTTTTTTTAAAAACAAGAGAAACACGATTTTAAAAAAGTATTCATTTTTTTTTGGGATGAACAATTTACAAATGCAAGAATAAAAATAATCAATATCAGGGATTGTAGAGCCCAAAACTAAGCCGAAGTCTAAAAGGATTTTAAGAATTAAACAAATTCCTTTTCACAAATATATTATTTCACCTTTTTTTTATAAACTAATGTTTAAATACAAACAGATTATTGTTAAAATTCATGAACTTATTGAAATTTTTATTCACGTTTTTCTTAATTGCCGTATTCATAATCTTAATCTTTTTATTTTTTAGCAATTCAAGCAATTATAATCCTGATGGATTCGAATTGAATGTTTCTGAAAGCATATTGCCTGATGTTAGTGTTTATGTTCTTGATAGTAATAAGAATGTTATAAATTCGATTGACCAGAATGAATTTTATTTCATCCAGCAGAGAGGGCTTCCTGAAGGGACAATTTATGGTTTTAGAGTTGTTGGCGTGCATGATGAAGTGATACTGCCTGTTTATGAAACATACACTGCAAGAACACTTGATTGGGTTGAAGCAAATAATTATTACCTTAATATTAAGCCCGGCAATCAAACGATTGAGGTATTAACAATTAATGATAGTAACGGCGTTATAGTCGCGAGAACTAATATTTTAGTGTACAATTTTGAATCGATAGTGATTGATAGATGCGGTAATCTCACGAATGAACCTGTTGTTGATGCTGACGGTTGGTCTCGTGAAGGTAAAATTGGCAGATGCGTATCAAACATTGCAGTTGAATTTCGTAAAGTTAATGTTTGCGACAAATTATACGGAATTTTTAATGATACTGGCGCAGGATATGGAGAATGTTTACTTAATTATGCAATCATTACTGGAGATGTTTCAGCGTGCGAGCATGCCGGCATGCCTAAATCCAGAGGTTTTTGCAAGGCTAAAGTGGCAGGGGATTGGACAGAATGCCGAAAAATTACGTGCGATATCTCGTGCGCTATGGAATCATTAGAAACTCAGCAGGATTTATGCATCCAATGGTACGCGATAGAAACTAGGAATGCAAGCCTCTGTAATGAAATAATAAGCGAGGCATATAATATGAAAGAAATCTGCCTAAACATTACTTCAGAAAATTAATAATTTTTAGTTTATTTGAGCAGGAGTGGTACTAAATTAAGTAAATGCAAGCTCCAGGAGAGAATTGAACTCTCGGCCTCCGCTTTACGAGAGCGGCGCTCTGCCACTGAGCTACTGGAGCGATAATAAAGAAGAGGGATTTTCGTGTTTTTAATTCTTTTTGCTAAACTTTTTTTTTAAATGAAGGAATTTACCCAAAGAGTTGATGAGTTTAAGCAATAAGGCTTTCAGGGTTGAGGATAGTAAGGGCTGTTTTCTTGACGAGTTCTTAAAAATAAGATAATCATTACATCTTGTCTACTGCTTCTATGCCTAGTAAGTATAAGCATTTTTTCATGACTATTATGAATGCTTTCACGAGCAACAAACGCGCTGTTATTGTCTTGGTATCTTCTGCCTGCATTACTGGGCAGGCATCATAGAATTTGTTGAATTGTGATGCTAATTCGTGAGCGTAATTGCATAAGTGGTGGGGTGATAATTCCTTCATGCTTGACTTTATGCTAGTTTTCAGTTCTGCAAAAGTTTTGATTAACTTGAACTCTTCTTCCTGCTTGTAATCCTTTGGTTTTACCCTGTTGACTAATTTCTTCTTATTTTTTTTCAGGATTTTTTTTGCGCGCACTAATGAATACAATAAGTAAGGCCCTGTATTGCCTTCAAAACTAATGCTCTCTTCAGGGTTGAAAGTCACGTCCTTACTGGTCTTAACCCTTAACAAGTCATACTTTATTGCAGACAAGCCAATTTTGAGGGTTGTTTTCATGTCTGCCTTATTTTTCCTTTTTTTCATCTCATTCTTTGCGAGTGTGCTCATTTCTTCAATTAAGTCATCTGCGTCAACAACTGTCCCTTCCCTGCTCTTCATCTTCCCGCTCGGCAGTAATACCATTCCGTAACCCAAGTGTTCGCACTTGTCCGCGAAGCCGTAATTTAATAATTTGAAAATGGCGAATAATTGCTTGAAGTAATGGTTCTGCTCATTGCCGGTTATTACAATGGATTTTTCAAAAGTGAAATCTTTGGATTTTGCCTCTGCGAGCGCCAAGTCCTGATTTCCGTATAATGCGGTGCCGTCCTCCCTGATTAAATACATCCTGCCTAATTTCCCTAATTCTGCAAAAATACTATTTCCTTCCTTTTTGAACACTCCTTTTTCAACGCCTTTCATCACAATTTCCTTGCCTTTCTTGTAAATACTGCTTTCATAATAGACTTTGTCAAATTTCGGCAAGCCGATTGTCCTGAAGGTTTGTTCATAACCTTTATACGCCCAATCATTCATTTTCTTCCATAATTTCCTGACTTCCTTGTCACCTTCTTCCCATTTTTTCAGCATTAATCGCGCTTCAGGCATTAATTTGTCATTCTCGTTCTTCTTGTCAAACAGGACGTAGTAGTCGCCTACGAAGTGGTCAGTTTTCTTGTTAGGCTTCTTATTCCTGCCCCATTTATTGTATGCAAGCATTGACTTGCAGATGTGGATTCCCCTGTCATTGTACAGGTTCAACCTTTTAACGTCGTATCCGCGGTTTTCAAAAATCCGGCTCATGCTTAATCCAATGCACACGTTTTTCAGATGCCCCAAGTGCAGCGGTTTATTGGTATTCGGGCTTGGCGATTCAATTAATAATTTTTTCTTGGTTTTCTTCTTCGCTGAATAATTATTGTCTTCCTTTAATACTTCGCTCAATACTGTGCTGATAACTTTTTCCCTGTCCAAATAAAAGTTAATGTATGGCCCGTAAGTTTTCACTGTTGAAAAAACAGTTCTTGCAAGTTTTGGCATTATGTCGCTGATTAATTTAATTGCTGTAAGGTTGGGGTTTTCGTTGCTCTCTTTGGCTTTGTCAAAGGCAATGGTTGAGGAATAATCACCCATTGACGCGTCAGGGGGAATAGTAATTTTTGACTCGTTAATGTCCAATAATTTCATTAATTGTTTTTTGGCAAGTTCCATCAGAAAGGTTAATGCTTTGATTCTTTATAATTTTTTACAAAAATGATTTAAATAAAGAATGATTTAAAAATTGTATGCCTAATGAAGAAGAAATAATTAGTTTGTTAAGAAGATTAAAAGGCAATGAGCCTGAAAAGTATAACCAGTACATAGAGCATTATAAGAAGAATTATCCTGATTTTTATAAGAGAAAATTAGCTCCGGTTTTTGAGGAAAAACCAGTAATGAAGAAGGAAATGCCTCAGGTTAATCCTGCAGAGCAGTTGGATACTGGCATAAAACCAATAGGTTCTGCGAATGTAGGAGAAGAACTCGGTTCGAATGCTGGAAATAAAAAGCGGGGTTCAGCAGAACAAACGCTTTCAGGGATGAGTTCATCAGAATTAACGCAAAGCCAGCCTAATAAAAAGGAAGTGGGTAAGCAGGATGTTATTCACAGAGAGAAAAATTGGGGAAGGACTGCTTTGATTGTTGGCGGCATTATTGTTGCATTAGTGATTATTGGTGGATTGGTTTACTTCTTTTTATTGTAAGGGAAATTTATGGATGTTGAAAAGCCGGGAAAAAGGGTAATGCTTTACTGGTTTGTGGAGTATGGATTTTTCTTCTTAGTTGTGTCTTTCTTCGTTGCAGGCACGATTCTAAAATACGTGACTGATTATTATGCCCTGACTCTTGTCATGCTTGAATTATCGCTCGTTTTTCTGATATTTTCAGTATTTTTCTTGTTGTATGAGTGGCTAAGCACTGAATATTACTTGCTGAACAATCACTTGTTCATTAAGAAGGCCGGCATTGCTGAGAAGATTCCTTACAAGCACATTAAGACAGTGAGGGCTGAGGCAACGCTTTTGCAGCACTTATTGGGCACCACTAATCTCGTTATTGAAATGAAGAATAATAAGAATTATTATTTAAGAGGAGTTAAGAATTACTCATCTCTTGAGAGGAAGATTTTGTCCAAGATTAATTCATAATTTCCTGATTCTCCTGTTCTTCCTGAACTGGCATAAAATTTTGCTCTTATGGTTCTTTCCAACTCCGAGAATTCCTTTGCTCGTTTTCAGTATGATGTATTCAGCATCCAGATTAGTGTTGGTTTCTATGTCAAATCCTTTGATTATTTCATCAGCCTGCTCATCAGTGAGAGTGAACACGTTCTTTGTAGCAGTTTTCCCGACTAACTGCGCAGCCTCAGGCGACAATCTCAGCCTTTTATCATCAAGGAATGCGAAGTATAACCCAATGCTTTCAACATTCAATTTTGAAGTGTCAAAATCGTTAAGTTCAGGAGTGAACAGCCAGATTCTTCCGCTTCCTAATTCGTAAAAGAACCAGTCCTTTGAGGTTATGAAATTGTAATCATCCTTTAGCCTTTCCTTTAAAATTTTCAATTCCTGCCTCTTTAATGGAGTGTATATTGTCATTCTTTCACCACTTTTGCAACGAAGAATCCTTCCATGTCTATTCTGTGGGGCCAGATTCTGATGGTTTCCTTTAAGTCAATGCCTTCGCACTTGTCAAGCCCTGCAATTCTGATTTTTTCCAGTCTTGCATTATCATGATTGTTCAGGAATGATTTTATGACTTCCTCGTTCTCTTCAGTGGTTAAAGTGCACGTGGAGTAAACGAGTGCTCCGCCTTTCTTCAGCGCATTCCATGATGATTCCAATAATTCGCTCTGAACCCTTTTCATGAAGCCGAAAGTTTTAGTGTTGAACATTTTAGTAATGCTCCAGTCATTCCTTATTGCTCCGAAGCCGGTGCACGGAGCGTCGAGCAATATTTTGTCAAAAACGTTGTTGAACCTTCCGAAGTACTGGCCTGAGTGCTTGGTGACTATTGTGTTCCTTGCTCCCAATCTTTGAAGGTTGCTTTTGAGGATGATTACCCTTCCAGTGGTTTTATCGTTCGCTATTAGTATGCCTTTATTGTCCATTAACTGGCATAACTGCCCTGTCTTGCTTCCAGGACTTGCGCAGCAGTCAAGCACTAATTCGCCAGGCTGAGGATTCAACACTAATGGAGGTATCATGCTGCTCTGCTCCTGCACGTAATAGTAGCCCATGAAGTGCTCAATCGTGTTGCCCAATGACTCGTTCCTTTTTTCAACAATGAACGCGTCCTTGTAGAATGGGACAGCGCTTAATTTCCATTCTTTCTTCTCCAAATATTCTTTTAATTTTTCAGGAGTGATTTTTAAAGTATTAACTCTGATGGAATCCTTTAGCGGCATTTTGCACGCGTTAATGAAGTCATCAAGTTCATTGCCCAATAAGTTCTTGAAGTAGTCTTTGAATGATTCCTTGAATACTGGCTTTTTGCTTGACATATATTATTTTATAATCATCATTCATTTTTTAAAAACTTTCAAGAGGAATAGGCTGATTTAAGATTAGTCATTATGTCAGTAATGAAACTGTCCTGTTCATAGCTTTGTTCGTCAACTTTTTTTTCAAAAATTCTCATGTAATAAAATAGGTTCATCAAGTTTATCAAGTTAAATTTTGATGCTTTTATTCCATCTTCATTTATTTCAAAATTTGAAACAAAACATAACCTGTTGTAATGCCCTTCTTTTTTGTGGCTTATTTCATAATAACAGCTGTAAAAATTCTCCATTGGTTTCATAATAGTTATTCCAATGCGTGTGTCACATGACAAATCGTTGGCAAAATTGTTCTGCTTTTCCCTTATCACTCTTAATAATGAACCAAGAGCATCACTCCATTTATCACTGCCTGATTTGGATTCTTTAAGTTCAAATTCGTACTCGCTGAAAGATTCGTTTTCGCCGTTCAGCATTATTGTTTGGTTATTTTTATGCACGTGCCCGATAATAGCAGTTAATTTTGGAACAATGTACTGGTCTATCACGTTACTGCTGAAATATTTTTCATTCTTGAACGATAATAATCCCTTTACGCTGTGGCATTTTCTGAAATTTTCAAGATTTTCTTTTTTCTTGCTGTTGAATTCTTCCAGAACTTTCATTACAGGATGATTAATTGCCAGGATATCTTTGTAATCAACAATAATCCTGTCCTCTGCAACTGCAATTAAATCATTAATTTTTTCAACATTATAACCTCTGCCGAATCCGAGCGGGAAAGTAAGGTTGCCGACGGCATTATAATTGTCATGCTTTAATTTTTCCCTTTTCTTCAGAATATCTTCTTCATCCTTGAAGTAGTCAATGTTGATTATTGAAACAACATTGGGTTTGTAAAAAATACCTTCAAGGAAATTTTCCACACCCAACACTGCATTGAAAGTTGAAGAAACATCATCCTCAGGCAGATTACTTTCCGGGAAAGAGTAGAAATGATAATTATCCAATCCCAAATGATAGGCTAATAATTTCCTTGTCATAGGAATAATTGGTAAAAAAATTTACTTATAAATCTTTACTTTAAACCAAGAATAGTTTTAAACCATTTGAAGAAGCCCTTGTCCGGCTTGTCAGGGATGAACAATTCCTCGCCAGCAATCCTGTTAACTATTGCCTTTATTGCCTTGGAGCTCTTGCTGTCAGGGTAAGAGGCAACCACTGGTATCCTGTCCTTTATGCTCCTGCGCACGTTAATGTCATGGGGAACAATGCCCAATAACGGCAGTTCCAAGAATTCGCTGATATTTTCAGAGTCCAGGTCAAAATCCAATCCTGTTGCCTTATTCAGCACTACACCTAATAGTGAAACGCGGTATTCTTCAGCCATTTTTTTGGCTTTTAATGCGTCAGTAACAGCAGGCAGTTCAGGATTCGTGACAATCACCATTTCATCACTGGCTTTAATAGCCATTTCAGTTTCCCTGCCCAAACCCGCGCTCGCGTCAATAATTATGTAGTCAAATTTGCCGATTAAGTCAATTAATGACTTGCTTAAAGTTTTCTTAATCTTGGCTTTTAAATTGTTAAAACTTAATCCTCCAGGGATTACCATTAATCCTGTATGGGTTTTGTAAATCACGTCATTAATTTTTACTTTCCCGTTCAAAACGTCATGCAAAGAAGGGCCTTTCTCGTCCAAGCCGTAGTGCAGGCTGAGATTAGGAGTCGTAATATTAGCGTCAATAATGATGACTTTCTTACCTGCCTCATGCAAAGCTTCTGCAACGTTGCTGCTGATAGTTGTCTTGCCAACCCCTCCCTTCCCGCTTAAGAATGTTATAATGCGTGTCATTGACTTGAGTATTATTAATGTTTTATTTTTTAAAAAATTGTTGTTTTAAAAAAAAAGTTATATTTGCTGAGTGTAATGCAAAAAAAAGTTTTAAACCTTGTTCTTCAAAGTACATTCAAGATTTTTAACTTTACTTCGTAATACGTTTATGTCGAATTTAGTTCTGTCTTCTTTGTTGTATTTTACTTGACTTCCAACCAAAGAAGCTACATTTGTACTCGAAGCAATAATGTATGAAGCAATAAGAGGCAATCCTGCATAACTGCAAGTAGCAAATGTTAATGCATAAACACCAACACTTTTACAAAAACTTTTAATTCCTCTTTTATATTTTGTTTTCATAATTATTAAGAAAAAGGGAAAAATCTTTTTATAAATATTCCTGTCTTGAAATTAACGGAAGATTTATGCTTATCATTATTAAAAAGGCAATCCTTTGCAAAGCCATGAAACTGAATAATTATGAAAAACGCGAATTAGTGAAACGCTTCAAAAATTTGAAGAAGCAGTTAATCAGGAGCCTGGAAAACATGCAAATCAATGACTACCTGAACACTCTTAACTCACGCGAATACTTAATGCTTGAACAAACATTAGTGATGAATCATTCACCGTCATGACCGCATTCATTGCACTCATCACTGCACTCAGGGCATTCATGCTTTGAGCGCAGCTGCTCATCCATTTGCGTGAGAATGTCCAATAAGACGTTGTAAACAATAGTCACGTTCTCCTCTTCCTTTATTGTTTTGACAATCTTGTTGAACAATGATTTGTACTTCTCTTCCAGTTCCTTTTTCATTTTTTCGTCCATAAATTTTGAGGTTGGCGAGATTTGAACTCGCGACATCACGGTCTTCAGCCGTGCGCTCTCCCAGTCTGAGCTACAACCTCATCAATTAATAATTGAAATGTAAACATTCTTAAAATTTTTCATTATAAATCTTATTCATGCAGGAAATCAGGAACATGGCAGCAGCAATAATAATAGAAGGCAATAAAATCCTGTTAGTGCATAATACGAAGCATAACAGTTTAAGGATAGAGCCACCAGGCGGGAAAAAGGAAGAATTTGAAATTTTTGAGGAATGCGCAGTCAGGGAAACAATGGAAGAATTAGGTATCAGCATAAAAGTAAAAAACTTGTTCGGAGTTTATGGAACAGACTCGCCCGAAGGAAGATTCGAAGTGCACATGTTTTTGTCGGAAATAACTGGCGGAGAAATCAGTCTCAAAGAAAAGGACAAAATAAGCGATTACTCATGGTATTCTTACAATGACTTAAAGGAACTTGCTAGCAAGAAAATATTAGTCCCGAACATGTGCTCAGCAATGCCGGAATTATTGAAACTATTAAATGGCTAAGAAAGTGTCCCTGTTGGACTGGATAATGTTCAGGAAAATCTCAGCATCCAATTCGTTCATGCCGTTCTGAATAAGATACTGCTTTGCGCTGTTATGCTCCATGAACACGAACTTGCTGATGTCATGATTCTTATTGTCAATGAAGTCATGCGCAATATTTTTAGTAATTTTTAACTGCGTTGGTATTGAAATCCCGCTAGTCATGCACAAATTCTTAATCAAGCGCGCAAAATTAACGCTCTTGGGTGATAATTTTTTTTTCTTTTTCAGGAAATCCAATAACCCCATAATCTAAATAAAACACCCTAAGGTTTTAAAAATTTAAACTTGCAGGAAAAAATGGCAGCGGAACAATAAAAAGTTCCGGAACTTCTGAATAATAATTTTTAAAAATAAACAAGTCATTGATTAATTCATGAAGTTCTTAAAACGCTTATGCGGGGTTGAAGAATTAGAGAAGAATGTCAAAAAAGACATGGAGCAAATGGAAAAAAACCTTAAAACTAGCTGGAACTGGATAAACTACCTGCACGAATTAGAACAGGACAATAAAACAAAGATAAAACAATTAACCACGGAGAATGAGGAACTGAAAGAACTAATGAAGAACAGGAACCTGCTGATGAATGAACCAGCAAGGGAACCAAAGAAGGCAAAAGAAGAAGCAGAAGTTCCGGAACTAAAGAAGGAAAAAATGATGAAAGAGCCTGATTTAAACCTCAAAAATATAGACATAAGCGGCATAGGCAAGAAAGAAGCATTCATCCTGCAAATATTATACCAATTAGCCTGCTTTGACTCTTCCTCAAGCATTACTACCAGCAAAATCTTTGACAACCTGCCTTACAAGATAACCAAAAGGGGATTAAGAAAGAAGATGTACAAGTTAGAGGAACAGGGAGCAATCGGTTCCGCAAGGTATGGTAACAGCAGGAGATGGTTCCTTGACATGGGAAAATTAGCCAAATTAAAGAAGTTCTTGTCAGCCAGGGCAGTATGAAAGGAACCGAACGGAACCATTATTTCATATGGGAACAAGAGAGCGGAACTGTTCCGGAACCACTAAATGATTTCTGAGAGGAACTGTTAAAAGAATATTACTTATTTCAAGGCTTCGGCACTTAAACCCAGCTCCCCGCACCACTTAATCACTTCTTTACGCTTCTTACTGTTAACGCTTTTATCAATAACAACAGTGCTAGGTTCCGGAACAGTTTTACTAATCATTTGCCGGAACGAACCCTTATCCAGCAGGTTTAAGGTGTACTTGGGGCAGATGTGCCCGAAATTAAAACCCTTTTCCATTGCAAGCTTTGAGAAAGCAGGGGCATAATGGGAACCGCCAATGCCCACGCAAACCCTGCCATTACCTTTCATAATTGAACCATACTTGTTTACGAGTTCCGCAACAACTCCTGCAATTCCGGAACAATATTCCCTATTGTTCCACTCAGTTCCGGAACTTCCTAATTCCACGAACAGGCAGGGCACATCGAGTGAAGGGCCGTGATGAGTGGCTTCAAAACCAACACTGAAATCCCAACCCCTGCTTTTGTTCAGTTCCGCAAGCTTCTTAAGGCAGAGCGACTGAATTAAAGCATTGGAATATGACAAAACACTGGTTTTTCCGCCGAATTCCGCTTTCCCGTAATTCCCTGGAGTGTGGCAGGTTAATGACTTAACTCCTCCGGAACTTTCATGCTTTGACACGAAAATTAGCAATTCGTAATTCCCAGAGCATTCCAAAGTTAAGGCATTGCTCGTCCTGATTAAGCAGAACTTCCCTTTCTTTGGCAGGAACTTCTTAATGTTCAGGCTTGCAGTGTCAGAATCGGAATAAACAATGCCAATCATTAAATAAATTTTTAAATACGTGTTTAATAAAGGTTTTTATTAAAAAAAAATGTCAGGGGTGACTTAAGAAAAATGCCAATAGTAGGAAATACAATCACGGAAGTAAGAATTAAGATAAATCCTGAAGCAAGCTCATTAAAGAGCATTCAGAACAATATGTTAATCAAGAACGTTTCAGAAAAAAAGGTTGACAAGAACAATTACTTAGTCCTGAAATGCGATTTGCTGACAACGTACGTAGAAAATGAGGACAAGCCGACAGCGCAGTTCATGATAAGCGAGGACGTATTATTCTCAGGAAAAGACAAAGAAATGAAAGAAATGCTTGAAAAATGGGAAAAAGAGCAGAAATTATCAAAAGAAGTGCAGGATAACTTGCTTAAAAGCATACAAACAATATGCATGTATGACTTGCAGTTCTTCACCAACAGGATGAGATTCCCGCCAGCAACAGGATTCAACTTCAGCGCTCCAAAAGAGGAGAAGAAAGGAAAGAAGAAATAAACCAATAATAATCTTCTTTTCTCACATTTCTTTTTCAGTTAACTCTTCCCTGTTAGCTTCCAGCTGCCTTACAGGCACTCCAGCGTACTCGGCAGCAGTCATTAATTTCTTCTTATACTTCTTAGCCATTGCTGCCCAGGGCTTGTAATACTTCAAATAATCCTTATCCCTTAAAATGTAATGGTCATAAATAATAGTCTTAGTCTTCTTGCACTCTTTGAAAATGCGCTCCAAATTCTTGTTAATCATGGTTAAATGCAGTTCAGGCAAATCATAGCCCAATAAGTGAGTTGGTGGGCCGCACAAAATCAGAAAATCAGCATTCTCCTTAATAATATAATCAGCATTCTCCTTCAAAATAGGACCCATAATATCACTCGAATACAATAATTTCTCCTTACCCTCATTAATAGTAGCCATGATAACGTAACTATAACTGCTCCTTTCAACACCATGCCATAAAGGAGGGCTGAACTTAATCTTCACGCCTCCAAAATTAAACGCGTTGCCGTCAATAAAATGAAACTCCCTGCAAACCTTCTTAACGCTGATTTCAAACTCTTTTCCCATAGTCCTCTGGTTAAAATTAAGCTTGGTTTTCCTGTTCTTGCACAGGACAATCTTGTCAGAATACAATTCCTCAAAAATGTCATCATGGCTTGATATGAAATGGTCATAATGGTAATGTGACACAATAATAATGTCACTCTTCCTCGCAAACTCCAGAATCTTGTTCTTAAAAATGTAAAAACTGTTCAGTTCAATATTAGTAGGAGGATAATTCAAACGCTTAGTAGCCAAAGCCAAACCAGGGTCAATCAGGATGTTAAGCTTCTCAGTCTGGACAAAAGTGCACGTGCTCCTGACACCCATACTGTCAAAACAAACAGGAATAATATTCATAAAATAAACCTAATGAACGATGTTTTATTAATTTTATCACAAAAATAACACCCCATGATTTCACCTTCACTTTCCAATTCTTCGATATATTAAATAACAGCACAACTCACAAACCCGAAAGTCTCACCATCTTAACAAATTTATTAAATCACAAAACCCTATTTTAGATTTAATGGCAGAATTATCAGGACTCGTAACAGCATTAATTATAATAACATTATTCATCTTAGGATACTTATTATTATATTACATTTATAACTCATGCCTGAACTCATCACTGCCCGACTGGGCATGCTTCTTCATCACACTATCATTAAAATAATAACACTCACTTCCCAAAAAACCGATACATGAACACTCTTTCCTTGCCAGCAGCAAAAACTCACAAATTAACACTCAATTCCCCACACTCCTAAACCCGCAAAAACAATAAATTCACTACTAAACCCTACCAAAACAACAAAAACTCACCTATCGGAAAAAAATATGTCCAGAAACGCGTTAAAAACCATTTTTAGAGTATTTTATTCCTTTCTTATCCAGCATACCCTTAATAACAGGGCCAGGACACAAACTATTCAGGACAACCCTCAC
This sequence comes from archaeon CG07_land_8_20_14_0_80_38_8, assembly GCA_002779595.1. GTDB lineage: Archaea > Nanobdellota > Nanobdellia > Tiddalikarchaeales > Tiddalikarchaeaceae > CG07-land. The sequence goes on from PEWF01000039.1 coordinate 19,909, forward strand.
ATTACCATCTTTCATAATATCAAAGAAATTATTCAAGTCATCCTCACTTCCCCGGTAAAACTTCCTCTTATTAACACGAACCGCGGAAAGGACGGTATCGTACAAAATGAACAATCCAAAGCCAAGCCTCACAGGCAAGCCCATGCCAAACCTGTTCATATTGCTCTTAGTCACTTCCTTATGACTCACACTTTTCTTCAGAAAGCACTGCACAAGAGTATTATCCCAGTCGCAAACCAGAAAATCGCAGCCCTCACTTGTGACCAGCTTGCCCAAACCATTAAGAGAACCAACATTATAATCAGCCAATTTGTTCGCATTACCATACCTGTTAACCATTACACTATTAACTCTCACTTTCCGGTAAAAATCGCTGTTTTTCAGCTCTTTTTTGATATTTTGAGTTAGTATCAAGTCAGCAGCGCTGTCACCAGCCACAAACACGCTCGAATCCTCACTTAAAGCCCCGTAAACCCTGTTTAAAACGGCGCCAGGCTGCGGCTTAACGCCGTACTTAATGAAATCACCAGCAGAAACAATGCTCACTAAATTATTACAGCAAGGCTTGCCCTCACTTTCTTCCCTGATCACGTATTTGCTGTATATTTCATTAGCAATATTATTAGCAACACTCCGTATACCCATCTAATAATATAGACAAAATATTATTTAAAACATTTACTATTCAACACTCACTTCTCACTTTCCAGCACCAAAAAGCAGCAGCCCAAAAGTTCATCGCTGTGCAGTTCCTGCAGTCTGATTATTCGAAAAAAATATAAGTGTCTGATGTGTTGACTAATGTGTTGGAAGTGTTGGATAAAGTGTCGAATGTGTTGGAAGTGTTGGATAAAGTGTCGAATGTGTTGGATGTGTTGACTAATGTGTTGGAAGTGTTGGGGTGGGCTTGAATGGGTATTTTAGATATTATTTACAATATGGTAAATAAATCGGGGAGTAAAAAGCAATCCAAAAACTCCAAAAAGAAGTCCAACACTAAGTCCCGGACTAAAACTAAGGAGAAAAAGGAAGACTCCGAGAGAAAGATAGAGGAAAAGATTGTCATCAAGGACATTTCTGACACTAATGAATTGCTGAAAGTATGGGATAAGGGAGTGAAGAACGTTTCAGAGCATCCTCTTAGCCAGGTTAAAATCATAAACACCCAGATAATGGAGCAGTTAACCTCTATTCTAACGTCAATGAACGGGAAACTGGACAAGTTAAGCCAATTGGATGAGATACTGCACTTATTGAAGGATTCCAGGCAGGAAATTAGGATAGTCGGTGGCAGCACAGAGAAGCTGGACAGGGCCATAGCAAAGATTGAGAACCTGACTGTTAAAGATGAGGAAGTGCTGGGGGTGTTAAATGATAAGGGGCCGCAGACTGCAGATAACTTGGCAAGGAATATTGGTGTGAGCAGGAGTACTGCAAGTTCAAGGCTGAACCGCTTGAACAGGATGAATATTCTCAGGAAGAAATCGGACGGCAAGGAAATTCATTACTCCTTACATAGTCAAAATAACGATTAAAACTTTTAATAATTTATTAAATCTTTTATCGCCGTTTTGGGGCATAAAAATGGCTCAGAATATAGCCCTGTTGGTATCGAAATTTGCCTTATTTTCGGATTTCAGAGCCTGTGCTATATATTTGCTTCCGATATATAGAGAGCGAGCGTTTTGGTATATGTCTCTGGCTGGAGAGCCAGATGAAAAGCTGCCTATGTCTTTTATAGAAAAGTATTGAGGGAACACACTTCGCTACTTTTATAAGTTACTCTCCACTTA
>PEWF01000039.1:21747-22231 GCA_002779595.1 archaeon CG07_land_8_20_14_0_80_38_8
GAAGTCAGGCACTATTAAGTCTAGGGCTGAAGTCATCCTTCGCTTCTTGAAAGTGAGGGTTGATTGGGTTGCTTTGGATGATATTGAGAAGGAGATTAATATTAGCAGGCAGGATAATCCTTCCATGTTTTATAAGCCTTTGAGCGCTTTGAAGAAGTGGCGGCTCGTTGATAGTGTGAGACGTGCTACTGGCAAGACCAGGCAGGGCAACAACACTTACACTACATATTATAAGTGGACGCCGGAGAGATTCCTAGTATATCTTAGGGATACTTTGCATGCGAAGTGCGAGACAGAGCTGAAAATGTTCAAGTAATACTTTTAAGTATTTATTAAAATTATTAGTATATAATTACCATATTGTAAATAAATGCTTTTTGTACTATTCTATAGTCACTAAAATGCTTAAATCTTTTAATAATAATTTACCATATTGTAAATAAATCGAAAAGTAGTAAGTGAGAGATGACTTATATGAGGTCTA
>PEWF01000008.1 GCA_002779595.1 archaeon CG07_land_8_20_14_0_80_38_8
AGTTGGTTTCGGGCTTGCAGAAGTAATACTGGAAGACGAGAGAGTGGAGGATATTTACATAAACGCGCCAATCGGCAAAGTCCCGTTAATAGTCAAGCACTCAGAATATGGGGAATTAAGGACAAACATAATACCAAGCGTGCGCGACGCTTATGGATGGGCAAGCCGCTTCAGGATGATGAGCGGCCGCGCATTAGATGACGCCAACCCAGTACTGGACACTGAACTGGAAACTGAGAATTTCAGGGCGCGTGTAGCAATAGTGCAGGAGCCGTTATCACCACAGGGTTTGAGCTTCGTTTTCAGAAGGCACAGGGAGCGGCCGTTCACACTGCCGTTATTAATTCATTACAATTCATTAACTCCTCTTGCTGCAGGATTAATATGGTTCTTAGTTGACGGCGCGAGGACAATACTCGTTGCAGGGACAAGAGGAAGCGGTAAGACAAGCCTGTTAGGCGCGTGCATGATTGAAATAATGAGAAAATTCCGCATCATTACAGTAGAGGACACTTTAGAATTGCCTGTGAATTATATGAGGAATCTTGATTATGATATTCTGTCAATGAAAGTGGGTTCTGCAATTGCAGGCACTGGCGGTGAAATGCCTGCTCCTGAAGGAATCAGGACAACCCTGCGCCTCGGAGATTCAGCGCTGATAATTGGTGAAGTTAGAAGCAAGGAAGCAATAGCGCTTTACGAGGCAATGAGAATCGGCGCGCTCGCAAACGTAGTAGCTGGAACAATTCACGGAGATTCAGCATACGGAGTTTTTGACAGGGTAGTGCACGATTTGGACGTGCCAGTCACGAGCTTCAAAGCAACTGACATAATCATTATTGCGCAAAAAATCAGGTCACCTGACGGTTTGGAAGAGAAAAGAAGAGTGACTAGTATTGTTGAAGTCAGGAAGCACTGGGAAAAAGACCCTTTCATAGAAAAAGGATTCGTGCCATTAATGACTTATGACGCGAAAGAGGACAGGATAAAACCTGAAAGGGCATTAATAGAAGGCGACAGTGAAGTGATAAAAAGCATAGCAGGCAGCGTAAGGGAATGGGCAGGGAAATGGGATTTAGTATGGGAGGAAATTGTCCTGCGCTCGAAAATTTACGAATTAATAGTAAAAACAGCTCAGGAGCGTAAATATTTAGAATTAATGGAAAGCGACTTCATAGTAATCGCGAATGAGACTTACCATAAATTGTTCAAAAAATTGAAGGAAGAGCAGGGATACCCTGAAACTAAGGACTTGCTTTTCCTGTTTGAGGAATGGCTGAAAGCGGAGCTGAAAAAGCGTGGAAAATGATTTGGACAAAATATCACGGAGCGATTTAAAGAAAGAAGTAAGCTTGAGCAAAGGAGGAAAAAGTTACGAGTACTCATCATTCGTTAAGGAAAGGGTTGAAAGAAAATCATTCTACGAAATATTATGCCAGAGAGTGGGCAAGTATGTTAAAATTCCGATGTCATCCAAGGAGAATGAGAATTTGCAGAAAGATATTGCAAATGCAGGATTAAACGTTAAACCTTATGAAGTAATGGGCGTAAGCATTGCAGTATTACTGGCTGCAATGATGCTGTCAACTGTTGTAATATTATTAACAGGGCAATTAATGGCTTTCACATTACTGCCTTTATCATTTTACGCTTACACTTACCTGAAAGGTTACCCTTCTAATATTGCAAAGAAAAGAATACTTGACGAGACAAGCGAGATGGTGCTGGGAATATTATACGTTGTAATATTCATGAGGCACACGCCAAACCTGGAAGCTGCATTAAAATTTGCAAGCAATAATTTAGAGGGGCACTTGGGCAATGATTTCAAATTATTATTATGGAATGTCCAGACAAAGGAGGACAGGGACATTTTCGAGGCAATGGACGATTTCTTAATTGAGTGGAGGGACAGGAACAAATCATTCGTTGACGCCATGAATCTGATAATGTCAGCACTGCACCAGATTAATAATGAGAAAAGAAAAGAAACCCTTGACATGGCAGTTGACACAATGCTCAGCGGAACTTATGATGACATGGTAAGATACGCTAACAAGTTAAGGACTCCAGTGCAGGCAGTGAGCTTAATCGGGATAACCCTTCCAATAATGGGTTTAGTAATGCTCCCAATGATAAGCGCTTTCCTGTCAGACATTATAACTTCAGACGCTATATTCTTCTTTTACGACATCATACTGCCAGTTATAGTATTATTCTTTATCAACAAAGTATTAGGGGAGCGGCCGGTTGGTTTTGCAATTCCCGACATTTCAAAACACCCTGATGCGCCTCCTGACAACAAATTTTATTTGACAATTAACAGGAAGAAAACAGCAGTTTCAGTATTCATAATCCCTGCAATAATATTAATTCTCGGAATCCTGCTTTACATCTTGTACGTTTGGACGCACCTGGATGCTCCGCCTTCACAACTTGACGTTTTCGGCTCATTAACAATAGTGATAGGATTGGCAGGCGCGCTCGCATCTTACTTTTACTTGTCAAGCTTTCAGAGGATACGAATCAGGGACAATGTTAACAGTGTTGAATCAGAATTCACTAATGCAGCGTACATATTAAGCAATATGCTCGGAGAAGGCAAACCACTGGAAATATCATTAATTAAGGCGTCAGAGGAGATGAAGAGCACAAAAATACACGATTTTTTTGAAAAAATAGAAACAAATATCAGAAAATTAGGCATGGATGTGAAAACTGCAATATTCAATCCTGATTACGGCGCAATAAAATTATACCCTTCAATGCTGGTTAACAGCATAATGAGAATACTCGTATCCACGAGCGAGGAATCCACTGAAGCAGCAGAGATGAGCATGAGCAATATAGGAAGGTACACTAAATCATTGAAGCAGATTGACGAGAAAATAAGAGACATCCTCAGCGAGACAATCAGCAGCGTAACTTTTCAGGCAAACTTTATAGCGCCGTTGATTACTGGCGTTGTAGTGGGATTGTCAACAATGATATTCTTAATACTCTTCAATCTCGGAGAGCAAATAGGCTCAATCGCTGATGCCAGCGTTGACGTTGGGGGAGCATCAACAATGAATATTAACTTCATACTCGGATTCCTGAACTTGAGCAGCAGCGTTGACGTGTGGGCGTTCCAGCCAATAGTTGGGGTTTATTTGATAATAGTTGTATTATTAATGGTGCACTTAATCAACAAGATTGAATACTCAGGGGACATAGTTTACTTCATGGACAGGGCTGCAAAAACGTTAATCATTTCAATAATATTATATGTTATAATAGTCAGCATTACAACATTATTATTCACAGGATTAGCCGAGGTGGCAGTAACAGTAGGAGTGGTATAATATGATTAGAAAAGCGCAGTTAAGTTTTGAAAACTTTGCAGTAGCATTCTTATTCCTCTTCCTGCTGGCATCTTCTGTATTCCTGTTCATAGGGGGCGGAGGAGGCTCAGACATTGACTTCTTCAACCAGACAATATTCTCAGAACCAATGGCTGGAGTGGACTACGCTTACCTGACAGTTTACGAATACGAATTAGGATGGCCTTTTGACGAGTACGGGTACAATTACAGCAGTGAATACACTAACGTCACGTTCGGGTTCAAAAGGACAGCAATCCCGAAATCGTTGACTTACCCTTTAAGCGCGCAATTCTACGTTGGATGGGAATACTGCTATCCTGAGAACTGCATAAACAAGACGAATCAGGACTTCCAGCCTGAATCGCTTTACACAATACCTTATGCAAGGGAATTCTCAACGCATTACTACAATTACAATTTCACTGAAAAGAATTACCCTGACTGCAATTCCACAATAACTTTGGGAGTGTTCATACCTGACGAAACATTCAACGAAACAGTATTGGACAATAATTTTTACACTTTCACAATTAACACCTGCTTTTACCCGCCAATGGACACTGGAGTAAATAGTGTGTGCATACCTCTTGACGAAAACTTAGCCACTCCTTGCGAAACAGTTAGGGAATGGAATGGTGCAGGAATATTCACACCAAAAACCTGCATGGGATGCGACGCGTGCTACCCTCCAGGAGGAATATGGAATTTGTTTGAATGCAATAACGCTAAAGTAAGGGATAATAATGCAGAGGATTACACAAGCCCTGAAGCGTATTTGCCCATAGAAACAGCAACTCCAAGATGCTGCACTATAGGGTACATAGGAAAATACCCTGTTAATATCTGCAACAGCGTGATCTGTAACGGGTACAAACAAACTATTTGCTGCGATTGTCAGGAATATGACTGTTCAATACCTGAAGGGAATATTGAAGAGCCTGAAACTCCTGGATACAATCCTTATGATTTAAGGATTGACGTGTCAAACGAGTACAATGACATACCATTCAGATTAAAAATAGAATTAATTAACACTAACGGCGAGTTTGAAACCTTAAATTTTAACAAAGTAAAGCAGCAGATAGGAACAATTTTAGTGGAGCACAGTTTAACTGCCAATAATTATTTCGAGATTAATGAATGGAATAATTTAACATACATTTTCAACTTGGAGGATGCAAAAATAGTTTTCAAGCCAGTAACTTTGCAGGACTGCGAGAACGGCGCAGCAAGAGCAAGCATTGAATACGAGAAGGAAGAGCACAAGAAGTACTTGACAAATGATGAAGGCGGTTTCATAATAGAATATGACGAGAATAATAATACGATACTGACGAATCCTGAAGAGACAATAATAATATTCCAGTCAGAAGTTGATACTAAAACTGTTTATGAAATTAATGCCATCACGCCGTTAAGAGTGCCGGTGTACGATGAGAACGGAATAAGACTGTTCAGTGAAGGAAGCGCTGAAGTAACCTATAACAAGAACTTAATATCCATTTACAGGAGTTTTGACAATCTGCCAGTATTCCGCTTTGATGCTGATAATAATTTAGTCGGTGAAGGCGGCAATTATCCGCCTTACGCTGAAGTGATGAACGGGGAGCAGACAAACTGCTACATACCCACTACTTACACTTACACTGATTTTAACTGCGGGGAGCTCGGCTCTTACACGAAGGAAGGCGACTGGACGAGCAGCTGCGTTTATGAAAAAAGAACTTATGACATTAAATGCCTGAATGAGGAAGGAATTTATGAAACTATCAGCACTTCAATGCCCACCTGCGACTTGCCAAATGAGAACTGCGAATGCGACACTAACACTCAATTACTAACCTCCTGCGCATGCTCATTAAACCAGCAGACAAATTATGAATTCTGCACATCCAACTTGATTGACAAGAAAGCAGTAGAATACTATTACACTGTTAATATTTTAAATGACGCGAATTTAACAAATAATTTAATGGAAGAAAACATTCACTGGTGCGTGGTGCAGTAAATGGTTGAGAATACAGTAATTGCAGGAGCAATAATAGGAATAGTGGCGCTGGCAATAATTGCATTGTTCATGAGCGGGTACGGTGAAATGATTCTGGACTTCTTTATCAATAATGTAATGAATAACATAATAAAGGTGTTCTCAACGTCATGAACCAGGAGCAATTAAGCCAATTAATCATTTTCGTAATATTCCTTGCAGTCCTCATACCTGTAATTTTCCCAATACTGAGCATTGGTATGGGATTCATGACAGACGCTTTCTGCTCATCAACAGTGCAGTTAAGAAGCTTTTTCAACAACTTATTCTTAGGAGCTTTCGGAAGGGCATTAATTCCTGACGAAGTCTTTAACGCAATACCATTAATGTGCAGAGTCCACATAACCACTGTTTCAGGAGATGATGCAGAGGAAGAAATAGCCAATGAAATAGTTGACTGCTTCAACAGGTACGGTGCAGGGCAATTGGACGGCGTATTCCCGCACGCAAGCATACTCTGCAGCGCAATAATTTATGATGCCCCCGCAGATTCAGAAAATGAGCTGGACCTGATGAAAATTTACTCATTAATGGTGAACCATAACAATTTCAACCCAGCATGGGATTATGACAGAAGCGATGATTACCTAGATTACATGAATAATTTCAGGTTCTGCCTAAAGCCTGAATACCAGATTAACATTCTCCAAAGAATGCACTGGGGCGAGGGTTTCTGCAAAGGCAGTTATGACAAAGACACAGGCGAATTAACAGGGGATTCATGCAGTTACGAATTAACAGATGAGGACTTAAACGCATGGTTTAATGAGAACGCACTGGAAAGCAATATTAACAGCTGCTTATCAGTCAAGGAAGCTGCAATGAATGACTGGGAATTAGACATGAGCGAATCAGGAGCAGTAGTGCTTGATGAATTATACCCGAGCGAGAATAATTTGATAACATTATGCAATGATTTATGCAAAAGGGACTGCGAGGAAATCAGCGAATCATATGATGATTATGAAGTATGCAATGATGACTGCTCATCATCATGCAATGATGACTGCTCAAGAAGCTCATGCAGTGACGTGGGAAGCAACCACTTCAACTTTGACAAGGACTTGACAATATTCAAACCCTATGATTCAAGCGTTGGAACTTCTGATTTCACTAAAGCAACAGTCCTGCACAGGGGAGTATTTTACATAAGGTTTTACGATTATGCTGACTGGATTCAGCAGTTCGGCGATGAAAACTGGCATTACTTCCCTGAATGCGAGAATAATATTATAATATTAAGAGCTGGCGCGCAAATGGAAGCAATTTCAATATGGGAAGCTGATGTTCAGGAAAAGCATGACTACATTGCAGTATGCTACGAGCCATACGTGCCTTACAACTTAGTCCACTCAGACGAATTAGGTGAGCCTGCAGATTACTTGGTGATGGTGACATGAGCATTTTAGAATCATTCGTTTCAAAAATATTCCTCATAGTATTTGGATTAATAGTAATAGTTGCATTAGTAGTGGTGCTTAACAAAGTTACCACCCCAACCTGCTCTCCTGCGAAACTATTTGACAAGACAGGGATTGTAGGATTCGGAGGCTCATTCATAAACAGCATATATGACGGCGTGTGCTCTGCAGTCCTTAACGCTAATGATGCAGTTTGGGGTGCTTACTCAAAAATGCTGTTATCACTTTTAGGGCAAAGGGCTAATGTTGCAGCAATAGGCGCTGACTTGTGGGGGATGGGCGAATTCTTCTGCCAGTCCCACTCAAATTTTGAATACGCAACAGGGCCTGAAGGCTCGGCAATAACAAGCACTGAAGATTTCAAGGAATTATTCGCTTACGAAGTTGAAAGGTGCTGGACAATGTTCGAAGGAATAACCACTGAACCATTGGAAAACCGGAACCCCTTGGGAAAGCACGTAAGTTTTGACTGCGCTGAAATAATTTACGACTTCACAGGCGGCGAAAGCAATGATTACGTGACAATGGCAGAATTATACTCAAAATTATCCTATTTGAATGACTGCGGAAGGGAATACAATGCTCCGTGCA
>PEWF01000007.1 GCA_002779595.1 archaeon CG07_land_8_20_14_0_80_38_8
TAACAAGCCAATACCTGATTATCCTGAATGGATAAAAATTAAAACACAATAATTTCATATTTGCATTTCATTTTAACATTGTCAATCATAATAACCTTATTAATAATATCTTTAAGATTTTTTACATTGGGAATAATTTTCCAGCACCCCTCGTAAGCAGGTAAGCCAATGATTTCATACTTTCCTTCTCGAAGCGCGCCTCCTCAGCCTTAGCCTCATAATTTAATTTATCAAGAGAATATTTTCCCATAATGATTCTGGAAAAATTTGCTTGCTTATAAAACTTATCATAACAATTATTAATACCAAAATAATCAGTGATTAATTGATGATTAAGGCAGTACTTTTTGACTTGGACAACACGCTCATTGATTTTATTAACATTAAAATTAAATGCATAAAAGATGCCATTAACGCGATGAGGAATAAAGGGCTTAATCTCAGCGAGGAGGACGCTTTTTCTGAAATAATCCTGATTTACACTAATATTAATTTTGAATACAGCGAAGTTTTTCAGGACTTCCTTAAAAAAGTGCTGGGAAGGATTGATTATAAATTATTAAGCGTTGCAATCGTTGCTTACAGGAAAACAAGGGCGAATTATGTTAAACCTTTCAATAATGTCAAAAAAACCCTTGAAGAATTAAGGAAGAAAGGGTTAAAATTAGGGATAATAACTGACGCTCCCAAGATTAAGGCATGGATTAGGATTGCAAGCATGGAATTGGAGGATTATTTTGACTTCGTTATCGCCTTCGAGGACACTAATGAGAAGAAGCCGAGCATGCTGCCTTTCAAAAAAGCGCTTAATGAATTGAAAATTAGTCCTGAACAGGTTTTATTCGTGGGCGACAATCCTGAAAGGGATATTAAAGGCGCGAAGCAGGCAGGCATGAAGACAGCGCTTGCAAAGTACGGGCAATTCCTTGACGGCGAAGAAACAGCAGATTACGAATTAACAGACATTAAAGATTTAATTAAAATTATTTAAAAAATACTTTGAATTATTATTTTTTTAATATCCTGAAATATTCCTTCTCGCTCACAACTTCATAAGAATCATCATACTTTTCTCCCAATAACTTCCTGAAATAATTCCTGCAACCATCCAAATTATATTCCCCTCTCATCATCAGGCTAATAACTGCATATTTAGTTTTTAGCCCGTTCAATACTTTCATGGTGTTGCCTGCTTTCTGCCATTCAAAACAAGTTGACGCCTTGAATATGAATGCAACATCAGCTTTCATTTCTGGAATTCTGCTTACAACGTCCTGAAAAAAGGCAGAGCATTTCTTCATTTTAATAATCCTGAAATATTCATTCAGGAAATTAATCATATTCTTTTCAATATCATAGCAATAATACTCAGCATTCTTGTCCAGATTCATCCACTGCAGGGTTAAAGGGTTCAAGCCGCATGCCAAATCCAGAATTACTCTTGGCTTGCCAGTGATTCTGAAAATTTTCCCGTAACAATCATTCTTCACTGATTTCAGGCGGTTATTGTCATACTTTCTCAGCCAATGCTCATAATTTTTAATATTGTCAGGATTCTTCCTGAAACTATTCAATGCCTTCTTATAATCCAAACCATTGTAATAATGCGCGTGAATAGTGTACAATTCTTTTTTAATTTTCTTAACTGCCTCATCATCAGAAATTTTTTCATCCTCTTCAAGAATTCGCTCAGCAGTCCTCTTAACAGTGCTTGGATGAATATTCTCATACTTTTTAGCGCTTAAAACTTTATTAATAACTTCATTAATCATGAATAAAAATAATAAAAAGAGAAGTAATAAAACTTATTCTTCTTCAACAGTCAGGAAACTCCACCATGGCTTGTTGACTGCTTCCACGCTTCCAGTTTCAGCATTGACTCTTGAAGAAACGCTCATATTCACGCTGAATAATCCGAACAATCTTACCATTTTCTCTTCCTGAATCTCGTATTTGAATTCATTATTCTCAGAGATTAAAGTCATGTTCCAGACTGACTGGTTAGTCGCATTCACTGCACTAATTGCCTGCGAAGGCATAACTGTTATTTCCTTGCCTGTTCCGTTAAGTGTCATGTTTGCGTAAACTTTGCCGTTCTGCAGTATTAATTCCATGCTGTTCTGCAGTGTTACGTTAACTCCGTTATTCTCTTCTGAGAACTGCAACTGCGACTGCACTCTCTCTATGTTAAGAGTTGTCTGCCCTTTTGACGAATTAACGCTGACACTTATCTGCTTAATATCTTCCCCGTTCTCATTTGTCAGCCTTGTCTTGTTAATATTCACATCAGCAGCAGATATTGAAACAGGCACATTGCCTGTAATATCAGCATTTATTGCGGATGAATTTATTATTATGGCATTCGTTCCAATTGTCCTGTTAGCATTGTCTGAAGCGTTTGCAGCAAGCGCTGAAGGGTTCACAGCCAAACCTTTTGCATTATTTGCTGATGTTAATGCATTATTCTGGCAGAAACCAATACCCAGGACTCCGATCATTAAAATAGTTAATAATAATTTCTTCATAATTAACAAATAATAACCAGAATTATTAAATAATCTTCGGTTACCAAACAATTTTTAAATAAAACAATTCTGGAATTCCTGATGGACAAAATTAAAAAGTACAATTATACTGAACTCCTGAATTATTCCAAAGCAGGAATTTTCAAGAATTACAGTTTTAAAAGAACAATAAGCACTTCAACAATGAAGGAGGAATTAATGAGTTTTTACGAACTGCCGGAAGATAATATTAAATCTTTGGAGCAGGCAATAAAGAATGACTATCCAGATATTGCACATTTGGTGAATTTTAACGAATTAATACCCGTAATGTATTATAATTTCATTAACAAATCAGGCATTACTGAAGGGGTGTGCAATGACGAATTCGTCAATGCCGGCAATTCAGCATCCCCTTCAAGTTTTGATTTCTTTATGGAAAAATTTTATTTAATGGAATTAAAATCAGCAGGCAGTATTGAAAATGTTAACTCGCATGCTGATTTCAGGAAAAGACTAAGATTCTGGATGTTATAATTCCAATTCTTTCGTGCCGTACTTTTTAAAATATTCAACGCATTGCAGTATTATATTATTATCCGGCTTCTTTGCCTTTATCACCATTGGCAGCAATTCCAAAGCATTGCTCATTGCGTAATAGGGACTCCCTTCTTCCATTATGATTTCTTCAACAGTTTTCCCGTCATCCCTTAACTCGTTCCTGTTGGTTAACCCGATTGCTGCAACCACATTAATTTCAGCATTCTTCAGTGCTTTAATCGATGATAATAATGAATCGCCAGTAGTGGTAACGTCTTCCAGTATTATTGTTCTGCCTTTCGGCACCCCTAAGAAATACTTGTCTTTCGCAGCCCCATGCTCTTTAACCATCCCCCTGCCCATTGCCAAGACGTGCTTGCCTGCTTCATAATCCCAGAAATGCTTTTTGCCCCACTTGAACTGCGTTATGACACCTAACTTAGTGGCTCCTTCAGGCACGCCGTAAAAACAATCAGGAGGTACTGAATCTTTTATGCTCATGGCAAAGTCAATAACATAGTCGGATAATTTGTCAATGAGGAAGACGTCCTCTGCAGGATTCCTCCAATTCACATACCAGTTGGACACCCTGCCTGATTTCAGAGTTACTGGTTCCCTGAAGAAGCCTATTACTTCATTGTCAACAACGTATTTGTAGAAAGATTTTTTGTCAAAAACCATTAATTGTTCACCAATACTTTTTATTATTCTTTTCCAATGTGTTGTTTATGTCCTCATTCATGTTGTTCACTGCCTGCCTTGATGCCTTGTCAAAATTTTCAGGGCTGAAAATGCCGGAGTATTTCTCGTTCAAATAAGCAAATATTATTCCTCCTGACGAGTTAACAACAGCGCCCAAGCCGTCACTGTTAAAGCAGGGCTTTACATCTTCTGCCGTTCCTCCCTGCGCGCCGTAACCAGGCACTAAGAAATAAGAATAAGGCATTTTATTCCTTAAAATTTTTGCCTGATCAGGATAAGTTGCGCCTACAACAGGACCAATGCAAGAATAACCATACTCTCCTATTAATTCTCCACCCCAATTATTAATCTTTTCAGCAACTAATTCGTACACTAATCCCTCATTCTCTATCTTCTTGTCCTGCAATTCGCCTGATGATTTATTTGACGTTTTGTCAAGAATAAAAATACCTTTATTATAATTTTTGCAGTCATTAATGAATGGCTTGACGCCGTCAATTCCAAGATAAGGATTCACAGTGACAAAATCAGCATCAAAAACCGGCAAAGAACCATTTATGAGTTCAGCGCGCCCGATATGCGCGCACGAGTACGCTTCTGCAGTGCTGCCAATATCATTCCTTTTAGCATCAATTATAACCAGCAAACCTTTGCTTTTTGCATAATTAATGGTTTCCTCAAATGCCCTGATTCCTTCATAACCATACTCTTCATAAAATGCTATTTGAGGCTTAACAGCAGGAACAATATCATACACTTCATTTATGATAAACTTGTTAAATTTTGCAAAAGCCCTTGCAACTGCTTTAAGCGAGTTGCCATAATAATCTTTGCACTCCTCCCTTATGAACTCAGGAATCTGCTGTATTTTAGGGTCCAAACCCACAACAGCACAGCTCTGCTTTTCAATAATAGAATCAATCAATAAATCAGCAATGTTTTTCATTGAAATAAAATATTACTTTAAAGATTTATAAAAATTATTCACTGATTCTTAGTGAATGCCACCATTTCATCATCGTACATTGATTCAATCATTACTTCCCCTTTGCCTTTTTCTACCCTGCCGATAATGCCAGACTTATTGCTTACTTTGTTAATCCTGCTAACAGCCTCTTCAGAATCTTCCTTATTGAACCCGAGAGTTAATTGGATGCCATTGTTGAAGTAACTGTACATTCTTTCATTAGTGACAGGATTAACAACCCTAAGTATTCCATTCTTTATCATGTAAAATAATTCCTGCGGTTTCAAATCATGATTCCTGTGAATGTACATTCTTAATCCCTGTGGAAGAAATTTTAATAACTTAGTGAACGAGCCGCCAGTGTTATGCTCAGCCCATTTAATCTTTAATCCTTCAAGTGCATTGAACACTTTGTCAAAAACTGGTGTGGGAACTGCAAGCATTTCATAAAATTTTATTTTATCCTCCAAACTTAACTTGTCCGCAAAGCTTCGCGCAGCTGTCAAGCCATTGCTGCCAATGCCAAGACTGTCAACTCCTATTATTACATCACCTTCTTCAACATTGTACACAGGCACTTTCTCCCTGTCGCAGATTGAAGTCATTACCATATCACACTCAACCCCTCTAAAATTGGGCATTACTGCATGATTATTAACTTTAAGGGATAAATTCCTAATATTGCACTCGGTTCCCAGCCTTTTTTTAATACCTTTTACCTGTTCTTCATAACCTAATCCTGCAAGAAGCCCGTTAGACACGAAAGTCTTCTCAGGCACGCCCAAAAGTGCAACGAGGATATCATTATAATTCATTGCAATAGCGTCAATTACGAAACTGTAATCCCCTAATTTATAGATTAAACTCTTTGTTCCAACACCGTCAGCGTGCGCGATTAACACTTTGCCGGACAAATCATAATCATTGCCTGACTTGTCAATACTAATGGAGGATAATCCTGCATACATTCCACTTAAATTGTTCATAGTTGCAGTCTCACCGCCGGGAATTGCACAATTATTCTTCCTTGCATAATATGTTAATGCTTTCACGAATTCGTCCCTGAACTTATTATTGTCTTCCTGAATCATTAAATGATTAACTAAAATATTAATATCCCAGAATCTGCATCCTTTCATGTGATTATTGTATGATTTCCCGGCAAAACCTTCCATATCATTATTGTTGTAGAAATTTTCACCTTCAGGTCCTATAGTGCTGTTATGAAAATATAAACTGCACAGTTTTGCATCAGTTTCCAGGAAAGTGCCGAAATCATTCCTAGAATAAACCCTAAGCCCTGGAATAACTTCAATGCTTTTCTTAGTCTGTTCTTCAATACTCCCTGACTTTTTCAAGCCATAACCAAAATTTATACTCATATTATTCTCAAAATTATCAGTTACTTTAAAAAATATGTTAACCACTAATGAGTCGTTACTGTCCTGAATATTTTCCAATAATTGTTGCCTCTGCCAGTTTCACGCTGTTAATCTTTTCATGAAAATTATCTTTAGTAACATTTTCCAGTTTTCCAGCGCTTAATGCGTAAATTGTGAAATAATACCTGTGCATTCCAGCAGGAGGCGCGGGAGTAACATAACTCTTCCTTCCGGCACTGTTGATTATTTCCTCTCCAATCACTCCTTCTCTTGGGATAGTGTTAACATTGGATGGTATGTTTATGATAATCCAGTGGATGAAATCACCAATCAGCGCGTCAGGGTCATGAACGAATAATGCAAAACTCTTGGTATTCGCGGGCGCATCACTCCAATTAATCTCAGGCGAAACGCCGATGCCGTCACGCGTGTATTTCCCCTTAATCAAACCATTGATTCCTAATAGGTCAGGAATTTCCAGAATCATTGACAAATAGGACATACTTAAATTTTATAAATTATATGAATGTTAAATTCTATTAATGAAGTTAGTCACTCTGCTAATACTGCTGTTTTTGTGCATTATTTTCCCGCCATTAACAGGACTAATTATTGTATCACTTGCAGTTTATTATGTTGTGAAAACGAGCATTATAAAGGGCAAAAATTTAATCACATCAATAATTGCTGACTGTTTAAATCTGTTCAGCAGAATTGTTGAAAAAATTGCCGGTTTTCTTGAAAAAAAATAATTTAATACGCTTTTTTCTTATAATTTTTCATGCGCTTAATCATGCACTTATTGCATAATTTATTCTTGGCTTCCATTGTGCTGTCTGGAGTAAAACCTGCCCCGCACTCCCTGCATCTCACATTATATTTATAATTAGTCATATTTGGAGAAAAAAATCACCCCTTTTGCAATTACCAGTAGTTTTGGACTAATTAAAAAAGTTTCTTGCGCTGTTCAACGCAATGGATGCGCGCATCATCAGCATTAT
>PEWF01000071.1 GCA_002779595.1 archaeon CG07_land_8_20_14_0_80_38_8
ATTCGCCTTTCTTATAATGCTAAAAATAAATTATTGTAAGGGCGACGTCATAACCGCTAGACCATGAGCCCGCTAAGGGGGTAATATCTTTTCTTCTTTTTAAACTTTAGTTTTGCATAATTTATCAAATAACTCTTGTTTTAAAATGCCTTTATTAAAACCACAAATAATCATAGCCCTGCCAAAACCTATCTTCCTGAAATTCTATGTTAAAACAATAAGAAATAGAATGGTTTAAAAAGTTTTACACACCAGCTGTTCTTTTTGTGATTTTTTCAAAATGCAGGCCTTCTATTGCCAATTCTACTGCCACTGGAAGTGCTTTTATTTTTGTGAAAAAAGTTTTCAGGATTAGTTTCCAGTATAAGAATCTTGATTTTGACATCACTCCTATACCCCACATGCTCTTAAAAAATGCCCTTAGTCCTGTTTTTGACAATTTGCTTCTTGCTTTTGGCTCGTAATTTTTAATGAATTCTTTTAACCTCTCATAATATTTTTCAGGCGAATAAATAGTTGATATTATTTTCTTGTACCCCTTAATTAATTCTTCTTTGCCCATTTTTGGGATGAAATTTAAGTGCCCGTCAGTGTTTTCCCCAGTGGTTTCTTTCAATATTAATAAACTTTACCCTCTACATTTAAAATTATGATTGCAGAGGGTATTATTGCGTTTTTATTCCAAAATGATTAATTCAGCACTTTATGTACATCTTTGAAATCCTTGTTTATGTTCGAGTCTATCTTGCAAAGTAATCTTAAATACTTTGCAACTCGTGGAATGCTCAACCCCTCTGCGAACAAGAAGTTGTGAAAGTCAAGCAAATAGGCAGTATTCGTTTCACTGCACAACCTATGCTCCCGAATTCCTTTAAGTCTCCACTCCAAAGTCTTACTACATTTGTGTATTTTCCAACCATCTTTCATCACTCATCACTGCTCCTGAAGTTATTTATAAAGAAAACAGGCTGGCGTATGTAATGAAGATAAAATCGCAGGGACAGGACTTAGAAGCTAAGGTTTGATTTACGCAATAATATGGAATAGGTATTGAAAAATTATAAGTGTTTTTTCTTCCATTTGTTTAATTTCTTCTGTGCTTTTTCTCTGGTTTTCTTATCTCCATTCCAAGTGTGCCAGTCAAGGTTAACAGGGTAATCATCACATTTAATCATGTAATTAACACCTTTTCTTCCTTCAACAACCTTTCTATCAAAACTGATTTCATCCCAGAAAATGTCGGATTTGTCAATTCCTTCAAACTTCTTATTCATCGAGGGGTCAAATAATCTGTTATTAAAACCTGCAATATAGTGGCCATATAATTTAACTCCATCTTTGTAAATATCAACATTCACTACCTTTGCTTTTCCTTCTCCCCCTTTGTATCTTAAATAATTATTAATAAAATCAGCCGCGAACCGTGATTGCTGCAAACAAGTAACAATAACAGATTCATACTCTCCATTACTGCAAGGGTCTGGAAACTCAGCAGTTCTCAAAACATCATTATCTGGAAAAATGCCATAATCTCCTTTTAAAGACTTAATCCTATTATAAACAACATTAACAGTATCTTTAGGACTAATTATTCTTGCAAGGCTGCCTTCCCTTCTCTCCCCATTAATGCCTGTCTGGTAATCGTGACACAATATAAAAGGCATTTTCAGTGCTAAGTCATCAACAGAATTGATATTGAAATACTTAGCTATAGCTGCGCACTTCTTATACTTTCCAGAATTAGATTTTAGCAATTTCAATAACCCCACAATAATGAAAAGAGAAAAATTTGCTTAAAAAAGTTTCGCTTCGAAAAGTAAGTAAAAAGCGCTGGGAAAATTTATTGGTGTAAAATACACATAATAAAGGCGTAAAATAAACCAGAATATTTATAAATAATTATGGTGTAAAATACACATAATAAAGGTGTAAAATAAACCATGACTACTTTGAAAAGACATGCAGAACTATTGCAGCAAAGTATTGAAATAATAGACAACACATTAGCTAAAGGGCTTATGAGTAATCCGCGAGCTGTTGGTTTTGCCACTAGCGCAGGAAGTATTGACTTATTATCAATTTACCTGCACAAACTAGGAAAAATAAGTATTGGTAAAATTATTGAACACCAATGGTTTAAAAAACCTGCAAAAGAACAGAAAAAAGAACCCTTATATGAAAGAAAAGTTGGGGTTGATTTTCTTAAGAAAAACGAAATATATGATTTGCTTTGTGAAATAGAAGAAAAAAGAACTATTCTTGCATATGGAAACCCAACAGGGAAAGATGTTGAGAAATGCATTAATTCCTTTTGGAAATTAAAAAAATTAATTGAAGATTTAACAGGTGAGGAACTGTGAAAAAAGCTTATGCATACACTTATTCTTTCCTGTCTTTTTTAATGCCAAAATTAGAACTTGGATTAATCAAGAATATTATCCTTTTTGGGTCAGTAACAAGAGACGAATTTGACAAAAATAGTGATATTGATTTATTTATAGAAATATATGATTCAAGTAAAGAAGGTATTGTTAAAAACTTTGTTGATTCCGCACTAACACAATTCACTAAATCAAATGTATATAAAGAGTGGAAATTAAGAGGAATAAGTAATGCAATTAGCTGTATGGTGGGTGCTCTTAATGAACAGAGTGACCTTAAAAGAAGTATAATAAGCAATGGGGTAATCTTTTATGGAAAATATTCAGAACCAATAAAAGGAAATAATTACACTTTATTTAATATTGAGACGATTAGTGAAAAAAATAAAAGATACAGAGTATTCAGAAAACTCTTCGGAAGAAAAGAAAAAGGAAAAATAATAAAAAAAGGATTAGTTGAAGGATTAGGAGGAAAGCAAATATCAACACGGACTTTCATCCTTCCATTAGAACAAACACCCATAATTCTAAAACTGTTAAAAAAAGAAAAAACAAATTACTCAATAATAGAAATAAACACAGATTAAAAATAAGCGCTGGGACAGGGATTTGAACCCTGGCTCCCTTGCGGGAACAGGTTATTTGCAAGACATCTAATGACAGGACTCTTAAAAGTCAGTCCTTGTCTTTTAGCAAACCTGCGCATTAGACCGCTCTGCCATCCCAGCAGAATAAAATTACTTTACGAGTATTTTATTTAAAAAATTAACTAATATTTCAAAAATTGTGACTTCATCAAGTGAGTAAACATCAAATATTTTATTGCTTGGGGGATTCGCGACTATGTTCACTGAGAATTGATTAATGGTGACTTCATCAGGATTGTTCAGATTCGTCATTGTAAGCGTTAACGTCATTGTCCCGCTGATTACTGGGTAAATGTCTATATAATTTGTTGAATTTTCAAAACCCTGCACTATTGCCTGCATATTCTTGGTTTTTGTATTCGTGAAGTGCGCGTAGCCCCTGTCATACGTTAAGTCAAACTTGTAAACCTGCGGGGCGCTGGAGGGGTTGTAAATTTTGAATTTTACCGCGCCTATGTATGACTGCCCCGAGAATAATACTGAATTCAGCACTGTTGTTTCTAATTCTGAAGCCCCGTATCCCCCTTCAATCCATGAATTATTAGTTGCGCATATGAGTATTCCTCTGATTTCGCCAGTGTTCACGTTAGTGTCTATTACTGCATCGCTTACTTGGTTGTTGCAGTCGTACAAGTTCCCGTTCAGGCAGAACAAACTGTTGTTTATGAAACCATTAGTCATATTATCCCCGTTATAACAGCAGCTGGTTGTGCTTAACCAATTATCTTCTTCTCCATTATTCCCGCAGCAATATTGAGTATTGCCTGTTTTGTAATTGCTGAACCATTCCCAAGTAGTGCTTGCATTCGCGCAGTAGTTAATGTTAACGTCAGGGTCTGTGCTTGCACAGTCAGGGTCAGGAGGAGTGCATCCCATGCTGGGGTAATAAGTTTCAGGGCAAACGCCGTCCTCTACTCCGCAGTAATTCGGAACACCTCCGTAGCATGATGTTGTGCTGTTGAAAAAACTGTCACTAGTGCTGTCATCACCGCAGCACGCACCCCAAGTGTCATCGCCGATGTCATAAGTAGTATCCCATGAGTAGCCGACAGCGTCAAAATACGCAGTTGGCCCGACTGTCCCTGAATCAGTCCTTAACTCAACAGCGTTTATACTGTCCTTTACCACTGCAAAATTGTAAGGCCCATATTTAATACCATTAATGTACACGTACACTTGGTCTGCACCTAATCCTTCATAACCCCCGGAACTGCATTCAAAATCAATCCTAATATGATACCAATTATTGGCAGTGTACGATCGCAGAAGAGTGCCGGAACCATACCAGTAAATTTTGCCGTCATTGCTGAAAGCCACCATGCCTGCCGAGCCGCCGGATTCAGTTGCAGGATTTAACCTGACATTAAAATACTTATTTGTGGCTGCAACTCTCACCCACATTTCCACGATGCCTGATACCTGCACTGACGGGAAAGTCTGGGATACAATTATCGCCCCTGCACCATTATCCACAAGCTCATACACTTTATTATGCCCGTCAAGTCCTGAAATAATATTCGCAGTACAGCCAGTCCCGGAAGTATCAGTCCAGCCGCTCGGATCGCCGCCAACCGCGTCATCAGTGAATGAATAAGTTCCCAAGTAATCAGTGTTCGCAAGCCAAATTAATCCTTCACTTTCGCAGTTAGTTTGTGACTGGTCCAAAGCAATTGAATGAAAATTCCCGTAATAGCATATGCTGCCAAACGCGTTAGTACTGTTATAAAAATAATCATCCGCATTATCATCACCGCAGCACGAGGCAACAGAATTATCACCAAGGTCATAATCAGCATCCCAAGAGTAGCCGACTGCGTCCAGGCAAAAGTCGTAACCATTCTCCGCATTGCCGAATTCAAACACTAAGCGGTTGAAATAATCAGAATAAAACCTGTACTCATAAGGACCATAAAGAATGCCATTAATTGTAACATAAAAAGTATCTGATAATAATCCCAAATATAAACCATCACCGCATTCAAAATCAATCCTGATATGATACCAAGTATTCGCGGAATAAGGCATTATGTCAACCCATAAGCCTGCCCTGTTCTGGTATTCTAATGTTCCGTCGGAATTGAACTTTACATAAAAATTGTAAGTCGAAGAATTATCAATCCTTATCCTTGTAACCTGAGTATTATTGCTTGGCAGCGCCCAGAATTCTATTGTTCCATTCGTTGGGTGTTCTGAAATAGTATTTCTTACATTGCCACCCCCTGCTGCATTTAAATCTGTTATTTTAAACACTTTACTATGTCCTTCATATTCTGAAGAAACAACTCCTGTTACATCTGCTGCCAAACTGTTCAGCCAACCGCTTGGGAATTCTCCTACATTATCATCAGTGAATGAATAAGTTCCAGGATAATTCGGAGTGCTAATCCAGTCCAAGCCTGCACTTTTGCAGTTAGTTTCTGACCGGTCCAGTGCCGTAAAGTAATAATTGCCTGAATAGCACACGCTGCCAAACGCGTTAGTTGCATTGTAAAAATTGTCATTAATTAAGTCATCACCGCAGCATGACGCGTACGTTCTGTTTGCTGAAGTGAACGGGACTTCGTTCCCGAAACTTACAGAAGGCATCGGGTATGCGTAATTCCTGACTATTAACTGGTCCCATCTCGCGTACTCGCTGCCTGCGTCATACCCCATCCATAAGTGGACAGTATTAAGGTTATTGTAAGACGCGGCTGTGCCTGCTGAAACGTACTCCACGTTGTCAATGAAAACTTTAAGGTTATGACTCGTGCTTAACACTCTCTGCTCAATTTTGTGCCAAGTGTTGGACACGTAATTCGTAT
The DNA here is from genome assembly GCA_002779595.1 of archaeon CG07_land_8_20_14_0_80_38_8. Classification (GTDB taxonomy): domain Archaea; phylum Nanobdellota; class Nanobdellia; order Tiddalikarchaeales; family Tiddalikarchaeaceae; genus CG07-land. Next base: position 5,833 of record PEWF01000071.1, read on the forward strand.
TAGTGTCAGCAAGTCCTGAACTTGCTGCGTAGTAAATATTATTGCCTGCGCCGAAGAATGTCTGCAACTTGTTGGTGCTTCCTTCATCTATTCCGTAAGCTGCCCTTCTCTGCAGGTTGCCCCACATGTAGCCCTGAATTATTACATTACTTATGTTCGTGAAGGTTTTGTAAGCATTAGTTTCAATATTTAACCTGATTGATTTGCTTCCTGTCTTAGCCTGGTCTGTTACTACGTCAAATGCGGCGTTGGCGCTCCATCCTCCCTGGCCGTTCAAGTCGCCGTCATTATAAGTTTCGAAATCGTCAAAGAAGTGGAACACTGCGGAGCCGTTGCTTTCACTGTTAACTGTTGAATTCCCGTAATATGCGTAAAAAGTAATGCTTGCATTGTAAGGTATGAACTGCACTTTCACCCACACACTCGTGCTGGCTGTGTTGCATCCTGACTCTATCCAGTAATTCAGTTTTGTCCCGTTAGTAGTGTAGAATCTTATGTCATCGCAGTCCGCCTGCATCTTGCTTGCTGTGACAAGAGTGGCAGTGTCAAGAGTGATGTTAATTTCGTAATCGTACAAATTATTGTATGAATTCTCATTGACTATTATTGGTTTCCTGTACGCGAATGTTGCATTGTGCCAGTCATTGCTCGCTGCTTCAATCCAATTATTATTATAATACGCGCATAATCCCGCATTGTCGTCTATTTCCTCGTTCACGAAGCCGCCATTATGGCAGAAGTAAGAAGTGCTTCCGAGCGTTCCGTTGTAGAAATTGTCAGCGTAATAATCATCACCGCAGCAGCCGAACTCGGCACGCGTTGCATTGTATAATACAATAATTTCAGCGTGAGTGAGTGCGCGGTTGTAAACTCGGACTTCGTCAAGGGTGCCGTTAAAATTAGGAAAGTCGCTAGTGATTGAATCACTAATCCACAAAGCTGAAATAGTAGTCCCTGCTGATGAAGAGGTTTTGCCATAGGAAAAAGATGCAGTATTATCAGCACCATCCAAATAAGCTTTCATGCTGCCTGAAGCGTAAGTGCCATCCCAAGTGTAAACCATGTGATGCCAATTATTGTCATTATAATTATCATTGCCCTGAATTATTCTCTGATACGTTAATGAAGGGCCGTTAATCTGGAACCAACTATCAGCAATTAGCCAGCCATTATTGCCGTCAGGGCGGGTATCAAGTATTGTCTGCTCCCACTTACTTGACTTTATCCAGAACGCAACAGAAAAAGGAGTATTAAACTTAAAATTATTGACACTGTTAACTGCTATGTAATCATTCACGCCGTCAAACTTCAAACCTTTAACATTCTCTCCCTGAACGTGCTCAGTGAATTGCGCGTGCTTGGACTCGTATAATTCGCTGATTTCTTCAGGAGTTAAGCTTTGTCATAGACTGCGACTTCGTCAATTAATCCAGTATAATAATCCCCTGCACCACCCAACAATTTCCTACCAATATTACAATTAGCAGCATCAGTCAAAGTAGTGCTCCCTAATGCAGCAGTATTATCTGCTTTGCCGTCAACGTATAAGCGCAATAATCCCCCCACCCTATCATAAACCACTACTCCATAATGCCAGACATTATCATTAACATTACTAATTGATGAAACCCCTGCAGTGCCAGCACCATCAGCATAAAACTTATTAGCATTCACGTAAACCTGAAAACCAGTGCCTGTTCTCTTAGTAATCAAAGCACCAGTAGTGCTGGAAGTTTTAAACCAGAGAGAAATTGTTGCACTACCTGTCCCGAAATTAAAACCAGAACCGGTACCACAATCAACATAATCATTGCCGTCAAAGTATAATGAAGCGCTGCTAATGCCACTACTATTCCATGTTGCACCGGAAATAGCACCATTATTGCTGTAACTTGACGAGTCAACGGCGACAGTCCCGCTATTCTCGTCAAAGTGCCATAACCCGACAGTTGAGCCGTAAAGCGTGCCGTCATTCTTGCCTACCAAATCAACTGTCTTGTTCTCAGCGTCATTGTCAAACGAGTAATACGCAACTAGTCCGGTGCCGACATTGAACGCGCTCTCATTCGCGTGCTCTACCACTGTCGGCGCTGTTGAGGCGTACTTGCGGACGCGTATCATATTATAACGGGAATCAATAGTGTTGCCAATATTCCTTGCAAAACTCATAAGGTTAATTCTTGCTGATGCTGAGTTAAAT
>PEWF01000025.1 GCA_002779595.1 archaeon CG07_land_8_20_14_0_80_38_8
CTTTACTGAAAAATCAGCAGAGTGCAGCGAGGATTTTGAAATAAGCCAAGAAAACAGGAATACTGAAATAATAATTGGTGATGTGTATTCTGTCACTCTTGACAGGGGCTATTTTTACACGCATAGCAAGAGGAATGGTTTGTATGAAGAGATTCCGGGAATCTTATTGTCATACTTATGCAATACTGGCGCGCTTGCAATTATAATAAAAAATGTTAAAAAAATGTTCCCTGAATATTTAATATACTTGCAGGAAAGAATTAAGGAGGGGGAAATGAACCCAGGGGAAATAATATACCCACCTGAATAATAATGCTTAAAATAAGCAGTTCTCTATTAATATCCTATGATTTTGCCTTCAAGCAGGGAGAAGAAGAGATATATTTTGTTTGAAATCATAAGTGATGAAAAAGTTTTTAAAGACGAAATAGAAAATAGTATATACCAGAAAACTCTTGAATTCCTCGGCGAGGAAGGATTCGCAAAGGCAGGAGTTAATTTAATAAAAAAGAATATAATAAGGGTGAGCCTTAAATATAAGGATGAGATAATATTAATACTTTCTCTGATAAGAAGTGTTAATAATAAAAAAGTTATGATAAACCCCTTAAAAACTAGCGGTGTAATAAAAAAAATTAAAGGTGAAATAAGAAATGCCACAATCTCCAGGAAATAATATGGGTTATGACAGGGCTATAACTGTTTTCTCGCCTGACGGCAGATTACTGCAGGTTGAGTACGCAAAAGAAACTGTTAATCAGGGGACGCCTGCAATCGGAGTCACTTACAAAGACGGAGTACTGCTTTTAGTGGACAAGAGAATACTTGAAAAACTTGTTATTCCTGAGAGTGTTGAAAAAATTATTCAGGTTGACGAGCACATCGGCGCTGCAATAAGCGGTTTGCCGAGCGACGGCAGAGTTTTAGTTGACAGGGCTCAGCAGGTGGCGCAGAACCATAAAACAATTTATGATGAGCCTATTGACACAAAAAGCTTAGTTAAGGATATCTGCGACCAAAAGCAGGCATTCACGCAGTACGGCGGAATGCGCCCTTACGGCGTCAGCTTATTAGTTGCAGGAGTTGATGACAAGCCTCACTTGTACATGACTGAAGTGAGCGGCATTTTCTTCGAATTAAAAGCAGGATCTATTGGCGAGAACAGCAGGGAAATCACTAATTTCTTGGACAAGAATTACAAAGAAGGCATGACTTTTGAAGAAGCCTTAAAACTTGCAAAGAAAGCATTAATGAAAGGACTGGACGGGAAATTTGACGAGGCAAGAGTTGAAGGCGCATTCGTAGACATGAAGTCAAAAAAATTCACGCAAATAGAGAAAAAAATGCTGAAAAATTAAAAAAAAATTATTTGAATTATTTATGAGACGAGTATTTGAGCAAAAAAAGAAAACGCACCATTATGCAGTGCTGGAAAAAGACGGCAAAAATTTTGAAGTATTGATTAATCCTGACGGGGCTGTAAATTTCAGGAAAGGCAAAACTAATGATGTGAATGAAGCTCTGGAAATAAGAGGAATATTCTCTGATGCGCGCAGCGGTGACAGGGCAGCGGATTTGGAAAAGCATTTCGGCACTGATAATGAAAACGAGATTGCCGGAATAATAATCATGAAAGGGGAAATCAGGCTGACCTCCGAGTACAGGAAGAAACTACAGGATGAGAAGAGGAAAGAAATCATAAATATAATAGCCACTAACGGCACAGACCCAAGGACTAAACTGCCCATTCCTGTTTCAAGAATTGAATTAGCGCTTGAAAACGTGCACTTCAACTTCGACCCTTTCAAAAGCGCTGAAGAGCAGGTTGAACCACTGCTTAACATTCTGCGCCCAGTACTGCCCATTAGTTTTGAGGAAAAAATTATCGAAGGATTCGTTCCTGCAAAGTTTGCAGGCAAAGCAAACGGGTTAGTGGCAAAATACGGCAAAATAATAAGAAGCGAATGGAAAACTGACGGTTCATGGAGTTTTGAAGTAAGAATGCCCGGAGGACTGCAGAACGAGTTCATAAAGGAAATAAATAATTTAACGCACGGAGACGTTAACATAAGTTTGAGGTGAAAAAAATATTATGATGGAAATAAAAGTTAAAGATAAATCCATTGTCACGCCCGGAGAATTAATCGCGGCAAATGTCAAATTCAGCGACGCTGACGAGGAATACAGGATTAAAATGAATAATGGAATTTACAAGAAAGGCAGTAATGTTTATGCCAGCGTTGTCGGAATATTCAAAGAGAACGGCTTAAAAGTTATACAATTAAGCGGCTCTTACATTCCAAGGCAGGGCGATTACATTATCGGGAAAGTGATTGACATGTCTTTCTCAAACTGGTTCGTTGATATTAGAGGCCCTTACGAGGCAGGCTTAAGAATCAGCGAGGCAAGTACAAAATACTTGGACACTGACAAGTATGACATGAGTCATTATTTTGACTTCGGAGAATACATTTTTGCAAAAATAACAGACATTACTGACAGCAAAAAGATAAGCCTAAGCTGCAAGGAGAGCGGGCTTGGAAAACTGGAAGGCGGGATTATAACAAGGATTGACCCTTCAAAATTCCCAAGACTATTAGGAACTAATGACAGCATGATTGACATGATAGAAAAATTGTCAAACACAAAGATAGAAGCCGGGCATAACGGATTAGTATGGATAAAAGGCCCTGCTGAAGGAGTGAAAAAGGCAAAAGAAGCAGTCAAGCTCATAAATAAAGAATCCCACTTAACCGGGCTGACTGAAAAAGTTGAAAAATTATTACAAGGTGGTAAGAAATGAGTTACAAAAAAACCGGAAGGTTTGACAAAAGGAAAGCAGACGAGTTGCGTCCAATAAAGATGGAAGTCGGCGTACTGCCCAACTGCACAGGGAGTGCAAGGGTGAAAGCCGGGAAAACCACAGCAATTGCAGGAGTTTACGGGCCAAAGGAAGTCAGACCCAAGCATTTGCAGTTAAATGACAAACTGTTAATAAGATGCTATTATGACCTGATAAGTTTCAGCGTGACTGACAGGGCGCGCCCAAGACCCAGCAGGAGAAGCAGGGAATTAGGATTAGTCATAAAGAATGCCCTTGAAAAATCAATCTTCGTGGAGGATTACCCTAAGAGCATGCTTGAAGTGTTCGTGGAAATAACAGAAGCAGATGCAGGAAGCAGGTGCGCTGCAATTACAGCCGCGAGCCTGGCAGTTGCTGATGCAGGAATACAAATGAGAGATTTCGTTCCAGCAGTTGCAGCAGGAAAGATTGACGACTTAATCTGCCTTGACCTGACAAAGGAAGAGGAGGACGTTCATGACGGCGGAGGAGCGACTGACATACCTGTTGCTTACATTCCAAGCATTGACGAAGTCACACTCCTGCAGTTGGACGGGAAAATAAGCAGCAAGGAATTAATTGAAGCAATAAAATTAGGAATAAAAGGCTGCAAAAAAATCCATGAAATGATGGGAAAAACTTTCAAGGAAAACTATAAAATAAAGGCGGTGAAAGAATGAGTGCAGTCAAAGTAAGGGGAATTTACAGCAGTGCTCTGACAAACTTATTGTCAAAGAATAAGTTCAAAATCGGGCAGCCAAGCAATAATGTGAAGGAAACTTTCCCTAAATTAAAATTCGAGGACGAGTATGCCACATTGGTTTATGACTTCTCAGACAAGGGAGGAATTGTGGTGAAAGGAGAGGATGCTGACAAAGTATGCGCATTGTTCAGGAAAGAATTCAAAAACATTAATGTAAACACTGAAGATTCAGGGCATATTTACTTAGGCAAAATCATAAAATTAGACCCTTCCACTAAGAATATTCACGTGGACTTGGGAATGGACAAAGTGGGATTATTGCCTTTGAAGGACTACTGGGGCTACGTGAAGGAAGGCGAGAAAATCCTCGTCCAGTTAAAGAACGAAGCTGACGATTATTTTGAATTGTCAACAAAGATTCATTTATTCGGGAACCACGTGGTTTTAATCCAGAAAGGATTCACAAAAGTGTCCAATAATATCCGGGACCGGGAAATTGTTGGAATGCTTAATGAAGTTGCAGAAAAATGCTGCAAAGAAGACTGGGGCGCGTTATGGAAAACGAGCGCTGCAGAAAAGGATGAGAAAGAATTAAGCGAGGAAATCAATGAATTATACGCTGAGTACGAGAAGATTAAGAAAAAGTTTGAAAAAGAGGACAAGATACAAATCCTCAGCAAAGGATTAATAACCTGTTACGTGAGGTTTGACAAGGAAGCCAAGAAAATAATGGACAATTACAGAAGAGAAGTTAAGCCAACAATTGAAAACCACCACTCATTAAAAACTGACAGATTCGCTGACATAGTTGATTTCAGCGAGAACTTAATCAGGGAAAAAGTCAGCGAGAAAAAAATTAACGACAGCATTAATGAATTCATTAAAACCAGAAGCGCAAAAGAAGGGGACGTTTTCCTGATTGCAGAGCACCAATTGGACGGCACAACAAGATTCCTGAAAGGCAAAATCACTGAAAAAACAGACAATAAGATTGTGATTAAAAGATTCCTGAAAAGCGGCAGCGTAATGCCTTTACTGAACTTAAACACGGAAAGAGGAGATTACGTTTTAACAACTGCTGAAGAGGACAGGGAGTATTTGAAGAATGAACTATTCTCGAATAATGATGAATTAAGGGCAGAATATTACACTATGAACACTCCTGTTGAAATACAGTCAAGGAAAGCAATAACTAATTCAGTGAAACTTGCAGCAACAAAGGTTGGAGAAGAAACAGGATTAGTGAACGAGGATGAACTGAATAATGCGTTCAAGAAAGGATTAATAAACAAGGAATTAAAAGAGTCAGCAGAGAAAACTGCAAAAAAATTATTAAAAGAGTTGAGTAAAAAATGACAAAAGACATGAAAAATTACATATTAGAATTGGCAGAAAAAAACAAAAGGAATACCGGGAACAGGGGATTAAATGATTTCAGGGAGCTGAAAATAGAAACAGGAATCAGCGTTAACGCTGAGGGAAGCGCAAAAGTGCAGTTAGGCGAGACAATAGTGATTGCAGGAGTTAAAATGGATATAGGCACCCCGTACCCTGACACTATGAACAAAGGCAACCTCATATGCACAGGGGAATTGGCGCCAATAAGCGACCCTGACTTTGAGCCTGGGCCTCCTGATTCAAGGGCAATAGAATTAGCCAGAGTAGTGGACAGGGGCATAAGGGAAAGCGATGCTGTGGATTTTGAAAAATTATGCATTACAGAAGGCGAAAAAGTATGGAACGTTTACGTTGACTTTTACGTCCTGAACAATGACGGCAACTTGATTGACGCGTGCGGATTAGCAGCAATAGCAGCATTAAAAGTTGCAAGAATGCCGAAACTGAATGAGGAAGGCAAAGTAGTGCACGGCGAATGGAGCAAAGAAAAAATTCCCTTCAAGAAAATCCCAATACCAACAACTTTCGTCAAGATAGGCAATCACATAATGGTTGACCCTGACAAGGACGAGGAAGAAAACCTTGACGCGAGACTGACTGTTACCTGCAGCGAATCGGAAATTAACGCTTTGCAGAAAGGAGGGGAAGGAGGATTAAAACTTGAAGAAATCGAGCTTTGCCTGACGAAAAGTTTTAAAATAAGAGAAAAGATAGTTGAAAGTATTGCCAAATTAAAAGGGTAAAAAAATCATGAATGAGTTCAATAAATTCGAAAGAGCAAGAATAATAGGAGCAAGGGCTTTGCAGTTAAGCATGGACGCACCATTATTAATCAAGAAGCCGGAAAATGAATTCAACCCCATTAATCTTGCAAGAATGGAATTCAAAAAAAACGTTATACCTATAACAATAAAAAGAGATTAAAATGCCAAAGACGAAAACCAAGGAGAAAACTGAACCAGAAGATAATTACTTAGTCCCTCTTGATGATTACTTAAAATCAGGCATCCACATAGGAACCAAGTTTGAAAACCAGAGCGTTAAGGATTTCATTTACAAAACCAAACCCAGCGGTTTGAAAATACTTGACGTGCAAAAAGTGGATGAAAGATTAAGGTTAGGCGCTAAATTCCTGTCGCAGTTCGATCCCCAGGACATCCTGTTAGTGTGCAGGAGGGAAACAGGGTACAAGGCAGTGAAGAAACTCGCAGAAGCAACAGGCATGAGGTGCATAATCGGCAGGTACTTGCCCGGAACAATAACAAACACCCAGTTCTCCTCATTCATAGAGCCGAAAATATTGTTCGCGTGCGACCCATGGCATGACAAGCAGGCAGTGAAGGATGCAGTATTGTGCAATATTCCAATAATGGCATTAATCGGCTCAAACAATTCAATTGAAAGCATTGACTTCGCAGTACCCTGCAATAATAAGAGCAGGAAAAGCCTGCCGTTAATATTTTACATACTCGCAAGGGAGTACCTGAAAAATAAGGGAATTATAAAGAAGGACTCTGATTTTAAACTAAAATTGGAAGATTTCACTGATGATGAATTATAGGAAAGACATTGCCAGCGGCAAGTATTACAAGAATTCAAAAAAGGAATTAAACAACCAGATTAAGCAATGCTTCCTTGACAAAAAATTCGGACCAGGCAGCCTGCCTCTGGCTAAGAAAACTGACGAGTTCAAAGCATTCATAATGCCCCACGCAGGCTATGATTTCAGCGGCTGCTGCGCAGCGCACGCCTGCAAAAAAATTGGAGAGAACACGAATCCTGAAATAATAATAATTCTTGGTGTTAATCATCATGGCTACGGTGAAGGCGCTTCCATTTTCCCTGAAGGCTGCTGGCTCACGCCATTGGGAAAATCAGCAGTTGACAAGGATTTTAATGATGAATTATTAAAGCATGGCTGTTTCATCCCTGACGAGTTAAGCCACTCAATGGAGCACAGCATAGAAGTGCAACTCCCATTCCTGCAGTACATTTTCAGTGATGAAATGCCGGGCATTGTGCCAATATTGATTAATGCTGAATTCACTGACAATGAAAGCATAAAACTCCTGGGCAATGCTTTGTTCAAAACCTGGATGAAAACAGGGAAGAGGATATTATTCATTGCATCAAGCGATTTCTCGCACGTGGGCGAAGGCTACGGTTTCATACCCTTCAAAGACAGGGGTGCGGAACTGGACAGGAAAGTTAAAATTTTGGACAATGAATTAATGCAGTACTTATTGGATCTTGACGCTGCAAAAGCCGCCAAATTCGCTGATGAGAAGCACTTGACTG
>PEWF01000011.1:0-7062 GCA_002779595.1 archaeon CG07_land_8_20_14_0_80_38_8
ATAAATTATTTGTCAGAGAATATGATGTGGTGCGCTCCAAAGGATTTAATGGAGGAATACTGGGCTGATAATAAGTCATTCGCGCCCTACTCAAGTTTTGATTTCAGCGGTGCAACAGTTGACGAATTCAAATGCGGTTCTGACTCCCTTGAAAAGGACGACCCTGACAGGTTATACGTTGACTCATCAGCATGCCTGCCAGGCTCAATAGCTGCGTGCTCGTTCAGCGAGATAAGCGGCTACGACTCGTCATCAGGCGATGATGAATCATTAAAAATTGACGGTTGCGGAAAAATAGTCATAACTTATTATGACTATTTTAACTGGCAGTCATTCCTTACTTATCAGAGAACAGGTGATAATTATGAAGCGTGCGGGCACGTGGATGTGTTCAATAATTTCGAGCCAATAATAAGAAAACTCCCTAAAAATTGGTGGGAAGTTTCAGTTATTGACTTAATATTAGGAAACGCCCCCGAAGCAGACATTATAGGAGTAAGGCATGCAAACCAAATACTCATATGCTACGAAAAATATGACACTGACTCTGACGGTGACTGCCAATGGGAATGAAAAAATCGCAGATTGACATAACAACAGGCATTATAATAATGGTAATTATAATATTACTGTTCATATTATTGCTTGCAGGGCTTGGTTCAGGAGGTTCAGGATTATTGGACAATTTGGGAAACGTTTTCGGCAATTTAACATAATTCTTATAATAAAGCAGTGATTTATTATTCAAATAATGAACAAGAAGGCAGAAATTGAAATAGACAACATGATAAGTTTTATCCTGCTTGCAGTGGGAATATTATTATTAGTCCTGCTAATAATAGGAATAGTTGACAATATAGACACTATCGGCAAAGTAATAGAGGATTCACTGGAGGGATTATTTTGAACAGAAAATCAGAGCTTGAAATGAAAATGGTAATAGTCATAATAATTGCAATATTCACCCTTGCAATCCTGCTAATTTACATATTCACCACTCCCGGAGGGCCTAAAGACTTAATTGACAAAGTCCTTGCATTCCTTGACTCAACCACTAATTACGTTACCGCAACGAGTAACATTTAAAAAATCCCGGAATATAAATTCTTGTTATGAGACAAGCTCAGGAATTATCCTTGAACTTAATAGTAATAGGCGCTCTGGCATTGCTGGTTTTGTTAATAGTTGGAGGAGTCCTTATCTTCGGAGGAGGGGACTTCATTAATTCAATTATGGGTTTAGGGCCAAGCGATGAACAGGTGCTGGTTACTTCATTTGGTTCAGCATGCCAAAGCAGGTGCAGTATCCTGAAAACGCAGGTAGACAGCAATGACTTGACAGCAACGTCGCCGTCATCGCAGACAATTAGTTTTCTGAAAAGCTACTGCTGCGAGGCAAGCGATTTGAATCAGAATGGAATCTACGAAGCATCAGGCAGTTTAGGAGCAGAAATTTGCGGATCATTTTATGACTGCAAAGTAGGAACACTAAGTTCACTACTATTCTGCAGAACAGTGCCTGAGAAAGTAAGCAGAGATTTCACCAGCATAGGAGATACTGATGAATTTGATGTTTGTGGATTGAACTGAAATGAACCGTAAAAGTCAGGAATTAAGTTTGCAGACAGTAGTTATAATTATAATACTATTGTTAGTTTTAATAGTTATAATAGGCTTCGTTGGAGGGCAGCTCACAAGCATGCTGGAAAATTTAGGAATATTCGGGCAGAACGTTGGGGACGATTTGAACAACGTAGACATATGAATATGAGGAACAAGTTTTTTAATTCATCAACTATCTTCTTTTAATAATGTCTGCTGACGTAACAGGATTTTTAACAGTAGTAATGATGGGCTTGACAACAATGATAGCTATCATAGGAGGATACTTATTATTGAACTCCGCAGTAAACAACATAGTAAGGGAGAACGCTTACTACACTTTCACAAGGATTGCAGACACAATATCAAACTCAATGCAGTCAAGCTCTGCAAGCGCCACGAACCTGCACTTAACACCTAAGTACGTAATATTCACAGCATACTTCCCGAGCGAGTATGACGTCCCGTACTTCGCTTTTGACGGGCAGAGAATGAACCACATAGCAGTTAATCAGGAGGATAAAGGGTTCTTCAGGACAATAAAAGAGTCAAGCAGCGGCGACTCAGTTTACAATGAAGGAGTGCCTTCAAGGGAGGAATTATTAAAATGCGTGAATGACGCGTGCATATGCATAGGCGAGATGACAACTTATTTGTCGCTTGAACCCTCGCATTTAATACCTGGCGCGTGCGTTGAAATCTGCTGGGGCGAGAACACCCCTGATTATGACGCGTGCCTAACAGATAATTACAACTCGTATTCAACCCCAAGAGAATTAATGCAGGAATGCAATGATGAACTCGCATCAGATTCTGATAATGTGATGTGCAAAAAATGCGTTGATTACATGAACCATTACGACTCCAAATTAACCTTCCTAAATGAGGAAGGCTATAATGTTCTAATGATTGACGTTGCTGACATTGGCAGTTCAAATGCTGTTAATTACAACAAATTATCCGACTTCTCAACAAGCACTAAGTACTCGTTCATACCAGTAATAATAGAATGCAAATCAATGAGTGAACTGGCATTATCAGCAGGAAGGAACAGTTACTGCACCCAGAACAAGCCGTACTTGTTCAATTACGTGAGCAGCGACGAGGAAAACAGGGGAATAATGGGAGTCTTAAGCGTGGATTCAGCCTACGAGGACGGCTTAATATTCAAATTAATAAACGTGGACTATTACCAGGATGCAACAATACAGCCAAGCACGTGCTATGCTTACAATTCATTCGTGAAAACAGAAGGAGGATAATTAAAATGCCTATAGCGGACTTACTGCAGCAAGTGGTGAATTTCTTCCCAGTAGTCATAGTCATAGTTGTGATAATTGCACTAATATCTCCATTCATCTCATCCACTTCGCTTAACATTGACTCATCATTTAATGACATATGCAAAGACGGCGACGTGGGAATACTATACGACTTAAATTATGATTCGCAGACAAGCCTGGCGCAGTTCATGCTGTCCCAGTCATTCCTGAGCACTGAAGATATTGACATGAAACTTGTTTACCCGAGAAACACGTTCGACATAATATCCTCACTATTTGACAATACTAACTGCAACATGGAAGACAAGATTAACTTATATTCAAACCAGTATTTTGAAAGGAAGAATTCAAACTTTTTAGAGCAATGCGTTAATAATGCGTGCTTATGCGTTGTGAAAACAAGGGCGGATTACATGGCTTATGATCACCTGCAGTTAACTGCGTGCTTCCCGAGACTATACTCCTACAAACCAGCGCATGATTATTTCAACAATAATTTCCCTGCAACATGCGTTTCTGATTTGGCAAGCTTCACAACAGCAATACAAACCACTCTTGACTATTTGAACGCTGATGACAACAGCGCGGAATCGCAGGCAATAATTGACTGCTACTACTTATTCTCAGACTTAGGATACTCAGAAGACAAGACGAGCAAGTACGCTTACACTTACTCAGGAAGCCCGGGAAAATACTTATTGCTCATCAATAACAAGAACGGCGACTTATTAAGCCAGGGCGCGGAAGTAATGGAGGATGCTTTAAATGATTATTACAGCCTGACAAAAGCAGGACTGTTCACAGAAGTGTCAACGTGCTACTCAATTCCTGTTGAGGACAAATGCTACTGCCCTTACATTTCAAATTTTATGACCTCAGGAAACCAAGGATTATTCCTAGGAATCGCAGGCTCCAAGTACTTGATAGGCGAGAAATCCCTTGACGTGGATTCCTTCATAATGCAGTTGGACAATACAGGCTCATCATGCCAGATGAACGTTCAAATAACTTGAAAAACTCTTTTAAAACCCCGAATAATTAATTAATATATGCCAATTGAAGGCATTTCAATGAGTACAGTATTCAGTTTGGTAACAGTGAGTTTGGCGCTTTCATTGTCAGCTTTTTTAGGCGCCAGCTACTTAAGACCTTCATTTGACATAGCCAGCATAATGTCCAGCGTTGCTTATGACATAGCAGCAATGTATGACATAGCATACACCCTGCCCGGAGAAGTGACAATAAATTATTACGGGCCAAGCGCGTGCAAATGGAATTATAACCAGCTGAGCACGTCAGCAGCAGCATTCCACTGCGTGAGCGGGGAAGCAGTGGTGATAAACACGGTCCAAGTTAGTAAAGAATTATTATTTGTCACGAACGACCTTTACATGAATTATGACTATGACAATTACCCAGGACCAACAGCGCTGCCACCTGACGCCATTTACTACCCTCGCCCTGCAACCGGCAGGATATCAATTGATTATTACAATGCGCAAATCTGCCCTTTCTCTGACGTTTCATTCCAGTACTGCGATTTGGCATCAGCAGATTTCGGCGCCAGCTGCACAGACATTGACTTCATAACAGCGGAAACTCCTTACAACGTGAAAGTTGAAGACTACTCATTCGTGGTAAGCAAGAAGAACGTTGGAAATTATTACTACACAATTGACACAATACCAAGCAATCCTGACAATTTAGTCAAATTCCTGTCACTAACTGCGAATATTTACACAGAATTATGCAATAATCCACTAATGTTAAAGGATGAGAATAATAATATTGATTACTCAATAGCTTACAATGACGGAGCAGGCAGTATAAACACGTGGACTCTTGACGGAAGCTCAGACACTCCGGCATTGGGAAATGATGAAACTTTCGGCAATTTCGTGCACTTACTGCAGGGATACAGGTGGCACGTGTACGACAATAACTTGTTATGCCAAGAGAGGCTGATTCTTGATGAGGATTACGCAGATGGGGCAACCATTGAAGGATTAAAATTAAATGATTACGTAGTGGATTACTGCTTTGAAATGGACACATTAATACTAAGAAACCCTTGCGATTCAGTAAAAAGCGTTGAATTCGCGCAAAATTTTATAACAAGAGTTAATAATGAATACAATTATTACGCGAGCTCCTCATCCTGCCTGAAACCATACATTACTTACGACGTGGCGAACCAGAAAATGATAATAGGAGCGCTGCCGGCAAACTTTAACAAATTCACAGGAGAGTGCAGCAATTGAAAAGGAAATCACAGATTGAAATAACTAATATAATGTTTATGCACTTGATAGGATTAGTCGGAATACTCACGTTCACATTCTTATTCGTCTCATTAATTTCAGGCTCAAGCTCAAGAGCTGAAGGGCTGAAAGAAGAAACTCTTTACTACAATTTCGGCAGGAGATTAATCTCCACAAGCGACTGCTTCGCGTACAACCACATGGAAACATATTATGATGGAGTATCATTCACTTCATTAGCTAGAGTCAAGCCTGGAATAATTGACATGTCAAAAATTTTTAACTACGCGAACCAGAACTGCTTAAGATACGACTTGGTCAGCGGCGCAGTATTCGGAACCCCTGACACTCCGCAGGCATCATTTCCAATACTCATATATGAAATAACAGTCAAGGATTTGCAGACAGATGAAATTTATGAAACTAAGAATGACGCGTACCAGATTCTTGAACAGGGAAGAGTTTTTTCAATCTGCTCACCAACCAACTGCCAGTCAGACTGCCTGTATGACTGCAATGACATAAGAAAATATGAAGAGGATGAATCATCAGTTAACGTTGAATCATCATCACTTCAATGCGCGGAAGGAGTGGAAGACATACCAACAACTGCAACGCCCGCGGTGAACTGCTGGACTGACGCGTTCAATGACGTCAGGAGAATGGTTGAACCCTACAAGGGAAGCCTGGAAATTGACTGCTCACTGCCGAGCGGTTTCGTAGGGACAGAATTGGAATACGGCAACGTTTTCGAAACCAATGTGCAGTACGCAGTAACTTTAAGGTACACTCAGGGATACAAGGAATTCACAGAGCATCCGGGAATTTTTAACGTGAAATTCTGCGTAATAAAAATCCCGACTTACTGCGACCCGTTCTTTGAAGGGGTTGAAACTCCGAACATTTACGGCGAATTCGGGGGCTTGGAAGTTTACAACCCGACAGCGTGCGACATGGAGGGGATTCCTAAAGTATGAAGAAGGCAAGTGCTATAACTCTTGACATATTCATTATGATGATTATGCTCGCAGTGCTTCTTGGATTCACAGCGTACTACGTTGACCAGATAACAGTGCGGCCTGTCGTGTTAATGATTGACTCGGAAGTGAACCTGAGATGCTTCTTCGTATTGTCTCAAATAGCAAGCAGTGAATACGTAAGGGAGGGTGAGCCAGTGCCTGACAACTCTTTAAGAATGGAATTATTGAAAACTTACGGATTGTCAAACTCGCAGGAAAAAGCATACTTCGGAACTTACCAGGACACTTATGAAGAATCACTTAATTTAATGTACGGAGATTCAAAAATAATAGTGCGCAATGACGACGTTTTCTGGACAACAGTGCAGGCACACAGCATACCCGTAGCGTGCTCAATGAACGTGTTCGGCCCTGTAAGGACAGGCACAGCAGGACTGTTCACAACAGACTCCCTGCAAAAAGCAAAATCAACAGGCAGGACACTAACTGAATTAATGGATTATTACCAGAACTTATTATACCCGATATTGAAAGGAGGTGCTCCATGAACAGGAGTAGAGGCGCAATACCAGTAGGAGGATTGTACATAGTCGCATTCCTAGTGCTTATGGGGCTTGCAGGAATGGGATTATATTTGTACCTGAACGGCCAGAGCACTGCAAGGGATTACAGAATCGCATCCGCGTCATTATTGCAGGTGGGTGAGGAGTTCAAGAGATTCATAGACCAGGAAAGATTATTCGTTGTTGAAACAGTATTATACTTCTTAGGCAGCCAGGGAGGAGTGGAAAATATTCAGGACTACAACGCTGTTGACTTAACCAAAATTTCCGACATTGACAACCCGCTGAACCCTGAAGCTAAAAGCTGCTATGACTTGTTAAGCGATAGGATGGGAAGCCCGAGCAATGAAATATTATACCAGTGCTTCAACGGG
>PEWF01000011.1:7087-7229 GCA_002779595.1 archaeon CG07_land_8_20_14_0_80_38_8
AAAGTGAGGGGATATGGAAGTGCGACACAATGATGTACTCTTACAAGGAATGCGCAGGCATAACATTATTGGGCGCGAAAGTTTGCTGCACAAGCGCAACATACAATGACAACATTATCACTTATCAGGAAATAGAGAATAA
>PEWF01000001.1 GCA_002779595.1 archaeon CG07_land_8_20_14_0_80_38_8
CATTCAATTCTTTCTTTTTCAGTAAACTCTTTTGTTTCAAATGTTGGTAATGTATTGTTTGTTGCGTATGTGCGGAAATCGAACTTGTCAATTTTGTACAGGAATCTTGCATTCTTTTCAGCCCAATACCATAAGCGGGTGTTGGGTAGTATGATTAAATGATTAAACCTTGTAAGGTCTAGTTTTAATTCTTTTGCAAAGTTAATAGTGTCCATTGCAGTTTGTTTAGTTTCGCCCGGCAATCCCAGAATAAAATTTCCTCCTACTGTTTTAATGCCTGCTTTTCTTGCTAATTTAACTGCGCGTCTTATCATATCTTTGTTTATGCCCTTACCCAAATTAGTGAGTATTTTTTCATTTCCTGATTCCATACCAAACCATAATTCATTACATCCTGATTTTTTCAGCAATTTTAGTAATTCTAAATCAACACTTCCGACATGAAAGCCGTTGCTGGAAACTAATCTAATGTTGAATTTTTTTTGTATTACTTTTTGTATTATTTCTTTTGCACGCTTAATGTCTAAATTAAAATTATCATCATTTATTGCAATTACCCTGTTCGTTTTATTAAGTTCTTTGTCATAATTTTTAATTAAATATTCTATTTCTTTTATAACATTTTCAGGACTTCTTCCTCTCCACTTATTGCCATGTATTGATTTCCAGCAATAAGAGCAATTGTACGGGCATCCTCTGCTGGTAACTAAAGTCATTGGTGTCATGTAACTGTCGAAGTCAAGTATGCTTCTGTCTGCATAAGGCAGGCTTTCTAAATCTATAACTAATTCTGGTGCTCCTGTAAATGCGTATTTTTTATTTTTTCTGTATGCTATTCCTTTAACATTTCTGATATCTTCTTTGTTTAATATTTTGTCAAAAAATTCTACTATCCTGTTTTCTGCTTCCCCGCAAAAAACATAATCCAGGGAACTTACATTTTCTATTAATTCTTTTTGCATATCTGTTGCTCCAGGCCCTCCGAATATAGTTATTGCTTTATATTTTTTGGCTAATTTTGCGCAGTTTATTGCCTCTTTAAGAGTTGATGTTGCTGTTGTTATAGCAACTATATCCTGCCCTTTTTTTAGCAAATCTTTGTAATATTTGCTTGAGCGTTCATACCTGTTATAATCATCGTTTATGGCTACAAATTTAATGTTCTTATAGTCTGCCTTTTTCAGCACTGCACTAATAAACATTATTCCATTATGGGGTTGTCTTGTGCTTTCGGGCTGGACTAATAATATTTTTGCAGTTTTTTTTGATTTTGGTTCTTTCTTTTTTTTAATTGTTTTTAAAACCATTTTAAAAAGTAATTATCTATGTTTATTTAAATATATTTGCTTAAAAATCAAGAATGGAAAGTGTGTAGGACACTGCAAATGCAGCATTTCTTATTATGCTGATGAATGATAGTTTTATTCTTTGCTCCGGGCTTAGGGTGTCATATCTTATCATATTTGTTATGAAAATCAGCAGAAGCAATGGAGGGAATATTATTGAACATATGAATAATATATTTTTAAGAGTGGGCGCGCTGCCGTTTTTTGCGTAAAATTTTTTCATGTTTTGCCCGTATTTCCAGCTTCTTTTTATGACTTCTTCCAGTGTCCCAGGCTCTCCCAAATGGTACTGCACTGCTTTCGGTGCGAAAACAATGTCATATCCTGCTTTCCTCAGCCGTATGCCAATGTCTGCATCTTCTGCGTATTCCAGATTTTTGTCAAATCCTTTCACTTCTTCCAGTACTTTTTTCCTGTAAATCCACGCAGTTACTGGAACAAAGTTTTCAGCATACCTTTTTTCGAACTCTTGCTGCAAAGTTCTGCTTACCCAATTATTGGGTTTGTAATGTTCTCTCTTGTCAAGAATGCAGTCAACACTCTTGTCGCTCATCCTTTTCTTAACAACTTTTATGTAATCTTTTTTGTAGATTGAGTCGGATTCTATGAATATTATTATTTCATTCTTGGATTTTTTCCAGCCAATATTCCTTGCAATTGAACGGTTGCCTCTCGTTTTTAAGATTGTATTAGTATACTTTTTCGCAATCTTTATTGTTTTGTCTTTTGAGTAAGAATCAATTACCAGTATTTCATCATTTTTGCCGAGCTGTGGTTTTAATGATTTCAGGCATTTTTCAATAGTTGATTCATTGTTCAGGGTTGGTATGATTAAACTCAAGTTCATAACTATTAATTAAAAAGGTTTATATTTCTTATATTATTTTTCATTCTTAATGAATCACGCCTGGATGTCAAAAAATGATTCAGAATCACTTGTTGATTTTGAAAAAGGCAAGAAATTGTGTTTAGGATTCATTAATGATGGCTCAAAAATTTTGGATATTGGGTGCGGCGACGCAAGATTCTTTGACATTGTGAAGAAGAGCGTTAAGAACTGCGAGTTTTACGGCAATGACATTGAAAAGGAAAGCGAGAAAATAATCAAAAAGAAAGGCTACAATTTTCTGAAGAATCTGGATGTTAATAAGAAATTTGATGTTATTTCCATGTTTGAATTAATTGAGCACTTGGATTATGACAATCTTCTTAAGATGACTGGGAGAATTAATCATTTGCTGAAAAAGAAAGGATTGCTTATAATTTCTACTCCTAATTTTCCGAACCTGGAGGAATTGAACCATTTCTGGGATAATGCGCAGCACAAGCGCCCGTATAATAAGGCTGCTTTGCAGAGATTATTTGCTGGTTATACTTTATTGAAGCACACGTATTTCTGCCCTCAATTGAATCCTGTTAAGGTTTTGAGGAATATTATTCTTGGTTTCAAGCCTTTCATGAACCAATTGTTTATTTTTCAGAAGAATTAATTATTATTTTTTGCTTTCCTGAAATGAGCCCATGCTTCTTCTGCGCTTTCCCAGTTCCCAATATCCAAGTATTCGCCTTTAATAATTACTGCTTTAATTTTTTCTTTGCGTTTCAGCGCTGTCTTTATCACGTCAGGAACCTGGTACTCTCCTTTTATTCCTTTAGGAGTTTCTTCTGCATACTTGAAAAATTTTGGATTAAAAATGTAAACTCCCAAATTAACAACGTATTTCCCGTTAATTTTGAATGGTTGTGCTTCTTCAATTGTCGGCTTTTCAATTGTGTCAATTATGTTATTGTCTTTGTCTATTTTCAGTATGCCGTACTTTGTCGGGTCTTTGACTTCTCTTGCAACAATTGTTGCGAATGGTTTTTCTTCATTATGAACTTTAACTGCTTTTTTGATTTCTGATTTTGGCTGTATGAATGAGTCGCCAACGTGCGCTATGAAGTCCTCGTTTATCCAGTCTTTGGCTTGGTATATTGCGTGCGCTAATCCTTCTCTTTTCTCTTGGAATAAGTACGCTATTTTGAGGTTGCCTTTGTTTAATTCCTCTCCCCCTCCCAAGTGGTCTATTATTGCCCCTTTATGAGCGCCAACGATTACGAATATTTTGTTAATGCCTGCGTGGTTGTGCAGTGTTTCAATCACGTGGTCTATTACTGCTTTTCTCTCAATTGGGAATAATTCTTTAGGGTTCGCCCTTGTGAATGGGTACATTCTTGTTCCGCTTCCTGCTGCTGGTATTACTCCTATCATTTTAGCATTTCACTTTTTTTCATTTTTTTAATGTTTCTGAAGAATTCTTGCACTTCTTCTGCGCTTTCCCAGTTCCCAATATTGGCATATTTTCCAGTAGTGGGCACTGCTATGACTTTTTCTTTGCGTTTCAGTGCTGTTTTTATCACGTCTGGCACCTGGTATTCTCCTTTTATTCCTTTTGGGGTTTCTTCCACGTATTGGAAGAATTTTGGCGAGAACACGTAAACTCCCATGTTTACAACGTATTCATTCCCTGATTTGAATGGTTGTGCTTCTTCAATTGTCGGCTTTTCAATTGTGTCAATTATGTTATTGTCTTTGTCTATTTTTAATACTCCGTAATGCGTTGGGTCTGAAACTCTTGGCGCAAGAATAGTTGCAAAAGGTTTCAGTTCATTGTGCACTTTCACCATTTTCTTTAACTCACTCTTCGGATAAATGAGTGAGTCTCCCACGTGGACAATGAAATCCTCGTTTATCCAGTCTTTGGCTTGGTATATTGCGTGCGCTAATCCTTTCCTTTTCTCCTGATACAAGTAAGCTATTCGTAATTCCTTATTTATTTCTTCACCATTGCCTAAATGGTCTATTATTGCCCCTTTTTGTGCTCCAACTATTACGAAAATCTTGTTCACTCCGCAGCAATCATGCAAAGAGTCAACCACGTGGTCTATTACTGCTTTTCTTTCGATTGGGAATAATTCTTTTGGCGTGGCTTTGGTGAAGGGGTGCATTCTTGTTCCGCTTCCTGCTGCTGGTATTACTCCTATCATTTCCTGAACCACTCCGTTAACTTTGTTAGTCCTTTTTTAAGCGTTGTCTCGGGGCTCCATTTTAATAATTTTTTTGCCTTTGCAATGTCAGGCACGCGCCTTACTGGATCATCCTCTGGCAATGGTTTGAAGATTATTTTTGATTCTGATTTTGTGATTCTGATTATTTCTTCTGCAAGTTCAAGAATTGTTGTCTCAGCAGGGTTTCCCAAATTTATGACTTCACCATTCAAGCCATCAATTGTTGATAACGCGTGAATTCCTTTTATTAAGTCATTAACGTAGCAGAATGAGCGGGTTTGTTTTCCGCTGCCGTAAATAGTTATTAGCTCATTATTCAATGCCTGGTGTATGAAATTAGTGACTACTCTTCCGTCGTTGAATTTCATGTTCGGGCCGTAAGTGTTGAATATCCTGACTATTCTCGCGTCAACATTGAATTTGTGGATGAATTCGTAGCATAATGATTCGCCGAATCTTTTGCTTTCATCATAGCAGCTTCTGGGGCCGTAACTGTTCACGTAGCCATAATAAGTTTCAGGAGTGGGTATTAAGTTTGCCTGTCCGTATACTTCGCTAGTGCTCGCGAATAAGAATCTTGCATTGTCCTTGTTGGCTTTCTTTAACAAATTGAACGTGCCTATGCTGTTCGCCATCATTGTTTCAAAACTGTTGGTTTGGTAATCTTCAGGGCTTGCCCTGCTTGCGAAGTGGAGTATTAAGTCAGTTCGCGGCAAATCATTAACATTATTTGTTATGTCAATTTCCAAAAATTTGAATTTTTCATTATCCATCAAGTCCTTTACGTTGTCCATGCTTCCGCTTCCCAAGTTGTCAGCGCATAAAACTTCCCATCCCTTTTCAAGATAATACTTGCATAAATTGCTTCCCAGAAAACCAGCACCTCCCGTGATAAGGACTTTCATCAAATAATTCAATAAATACTGATATATAAATAAGTTACTTTTCATTTAAAAACCAAAATTTATAAATAAGTATTACTTCGTAATACTTTATGATTTTTCGTGAGAGAGTTTCTTTAACTCTTGAAAGGAACCTGATTAACGCTGTTGATGCCACTGTTGACGGGAATAGAGTCAGGAACAGGAGCCATGCAGTGGAAGTATTGTTAACCAAAGCATTAGGCGACAAAAGAGTTACTAAAGCATTGATTCTTGCAGGAGGGAAAGGCACGCGCCTGCGCCCCATCACTTATGAGATTCCGAAGCCAATGGTTCCTGTGCAGGGACGCCCTTTATTGGAGCACACTGTTGATTTTCTGAAAGAGCATAATATTAAGCACATTATTTTATCAATAGGTTTCTTGGGCAATAAGATAATGGAGCACTTTGGTGACGGCAGCAAGTTCGGGGTGAAGATAGATTATGTCAGTGATGATGAGCCCACAGGCACTGCAGGCCCATTGCGTCTTGCGAAGAAATTTCTGGAAAATTCTTATTTTGTGATGATTAACGGCGACAACTTGTTCAACCTTGACTTGTTCAATATGATAAATGCTCACTTTGAGAATAATGGAGTTGCAACTATTGCCCTGACAAGCGTTGATGACCCAACAAAGTACGGCGTTGCGCGCCTAAAAGGCAATAAGATTCTTGAATTTCTGGAAAAACCCAATAAAGAGGATGCGCCTTCAAATTTGATTAATGCAGGAGTGTACTTGTTCAGTCCTGAAATTTTCAAATACGTTCCTGACAAAACTTATTCAATGATTGAAACTGAAGTTTTCCCGAAACTTATCAGCGAGGGGCAGTTTTACGGCTACGTCATGGAAGGGCAGTGGCTGCCTGCGGGAACTCCTGACGAGTACGAGCGCGCAATTAAGGAATGGAAAGGATTCAAATGACTATTTTCAAAGCGTATGACATAAGGGGAAAGTATCCTGATGAAGTTGATGAGCGTATTGCAGACAAAATCGGGAAAGCTTTTGCAGCACTTTTCAAGCCAAGAGTTATTGTTGTCGGGAGTGATATGAGGTTAAGCAGTGATTCATTATCTGAGAGTTTGATTAATGGTTTGAAGAATCAGGGTGTTAAAGTTGTTAATGTTGGATTAGTGAGCACTCCAATGTTTTATTATGCAGTGAACAAGTTAAGCGCTGACGCAGGCGTCATGGTTACTGCCTCACATAACCCGAAAGAGTATAACGGCTTCAAGCTTGTGAAGAAGGGAGCGGAGCCTGTAAATTATGACAACGGCATCATGCAGGTTGAAAAATTAGTTCAAGAAAATAATTTTAAGGGCGCGAAGAAGGCAGGCACAGTCACTGATGCTGATTTACTGGATGATTATGTCAAGTACGTGGAATCTTTTGCTGATAATGTTAAGGGTTTGAAGATTGTTGTTGACTGCGGTAACGGCATGGCAGGGAAGACGATTAAGAAATTATTGTCAAATCTTGGTGTTGATTCTGTTTTCCTGTTCGACGAGCTGGATGGGAGTTTCCCGAACCATGACGCCAACCCTTTTGATGAAAGGAATACTAAATTTTTGCAGAAGAAAGTGCTTGAATTAAAGTCTGATGCTGGTTTCGCTTTTGACGGGGACGCTGACAGGTTATTATTAGTTGATGAGAAAGGTGAGCGCGTTGGCGGCGACACTACCACTGCTGTTATTGCGAGGAAAATTTTGGCAAATCATAAAGGTGAGAAAATTTTGTTTGACCTGCGCTCTTCAAAATGCGTGCCTGAAATTATAAAGAATGATAACGGCGTGCCTGTCATTTCAAGAGTTGGGCACTCATTCATTAAGCAGAGGATGAGGGATGAAAATATTATTTTCGCCGGAGAATTATCAGGGCATTATTATTTCAGGGATAATTTTTACTGCGATT
>PEWF01000114.1:0-6130 GCA_002779595.1 archaeon CG07_land_8_20_14_0_80_38_8
TAGAATCCAGCTTTCCAGAAATAACAATTGCAAGCGTAACAGGAATAATAGGCAGTATAATAATGGCGTTAGTGCCGAGCGTAAGCCCCAGCCAGGTAGGGTTAATAAGCAAAGAATACAGCAAAAATTCTAATGAGTTAAAAATAGCCAGCATGACAAGCATAAACATTTCAGACAACCTTCTCAGCTTGATAGCTTTAATGACAATAAACAAAGGCAGAAGCGGAGTAGTGGAAAAAATCGGTGAAATAATAACTTTGACAGAAACAAATTATTACCTATTATTATTCACAGGATTCCTCACATGCGTGATAAGCGCTTACTTATTAATAAAAATCGCGCAATTATTCGCTGAAAAAATCCAAATATTCAACAATAACAAGACAAGAATACTAATCATATTATTCGTCTCATTAATCACTTTCTATTTTGACAGATTCGCAGGAATAATAATATTAATATTGTCAACCTTGCTTGGATACTACGCGAATAAGACAAGCATTAGAAGAAGCCAACTGCTCGGATGCTTAGTAATACCAACAATAATATTCTACGTATCAATAATTTAAACATCCATTAAACTAACCTGTTTAGTCAAAGGCTTGCCGAACAAGCCGTCAATCCTTCGCTCCAAAATTAATAAGTCCTGCTGCAAATAAGCAGGCAAATTAAAATTCTCCTTCAACTTCATGCAAGGCTCCAAATACTTCTTAACACTGCCCTCAGCAATAGTCAAAATAATCTTGCCACCGCAATGATTGCACTTACCGCTCAAAGGCGGACGGCGGTACTTCTCATTGCAGTTCACGCACCTGAAACCCTGGCTTGAATACTTGCGCAGATTACCCTTTAAATCCTTCAGAAAATGCTTCTCAATAATCAAGCGCGCCACATCATCCGCGTCCACGCACCTGAACTTAATTGCCAAACCCAGCTGCGCGTCCATCTTGTCAGACATTGACTCCAAAGTCTTATACGCGCTCACCAAAGGGCCATTATTCATGCTTGAAGTGGGATGCGTGTACTTCAAACCCTCGTACTGCCCAGGAGTATTCAAAACATTCTCAACCCTTTTAATCTTCACCTCCCAGGGCATCTTGCACTCGCACGCAGCCTCATAAAACTCCAAAGGGTACTCGCTGACAATGTCAACATTATACGCTTCAGAATCAATCTCCAAAGGGTCTAATTTAACGCTTAAAACAAGAGGAGCATCCATAGTCCTCCCGCCCCTCCTGTCAGGCAAAAATTGCCTGCTGAAATTCAGCAAAGCATCCATTAATAAAATCACACCCAGCTCGTCACCGTCAGCGTTTCGCCTGCACGCAGCGTGAAGGTACGGGTGCGCGTAAAAACCCTGAGTCTTGCTAAAACCAATCACCCTGCTCACAATGCCGGCGCTAGTATGGGGCGCGAGACTAATAACATACAAACCAAACAAGTCATCCTTTTTTGAAACATTAAAATAAGGACTCAAACCATACAAGTATTTCAGCTCATCATCAACGAAATTGCAAACCTTAATCAAAAAATCCGCACAACTCGCCCCGTCCCATTCCTTACAGTCAGGCATAATAATATCCTGCGGAAGAATCTCAACAACCTGCGACTCATCAACCAAAGGTTTGCCGTTAACATCATGGGAATAACCCAATTCTTGCGCCTTAACAACGCTTAAACCAATCTCTTCAGGAGTGAAATGAGTGCTTATAGTTTCAATAATATCGTACCTTACAGTGCCGTCCTTATTCACGTAAACATTATTCTTGCTCCTTAACAAAGCCTTCATAAAATTCTCAGTAAGCCTGTCCTTATCCCAGACACCCCTCACACCCTTCACCAGATTAGGCAACTGCAATCCTGACTTTGAAACTGCATCACGCGCGTAATAATTAACGTCAACACTCCTCTTTGAATACTTTTTAGTCTTATGGCCGCAGCACTCCAACTTATCACTCACCCTCTTGCACGAATAGCAGTAAAATTTTTGCGAAGCCCTTTCCCCGCACTTCTCGCACCTCCTGTAAACAGTGTCACTGCCGCACTTATCACAATGAAACAAAGGGAATTCAGCAAGAACGCTCCCCTTCTCCATTGCAGCATTAAAACTCCTTAACCTGCCACCCTCCTCACCAACAGGGAACAAACCCTGAGGGCTTCCAGTCATATGCCTCATCTTCGCCTTCTCAGGGCGCCCCATGCGGGAGCCTATGAAAACTCCGCCAAAATCCCTGATTTTAAAACTGCATAAATTATTCACAATTTCAAGAGAATCCTCCCCAATTAATTCCTTAAAGCCATTATTAAAACCAAGATTAACCAATAATACGCGGAGCACTTCCTTTTCAACAAATAAACCATCACCCCTGACTTCATGAGGCACGTACAAATCCTCCAAAACCCTCTTCACACCCTCAGGAATTAAAACATCAGATTTGGAAAAATCCAAGCCACTGAAAACGCTGACTAACTCCCTTAACTTGTCAGCGCTGATATTCTTCCAGAAAAAAATGTAATCAGGATGCAAAGGAACACTAGTTTCTCTGGAAATAATAATTGCATCATCCAAAGACACTTTCGCAACAACCGGATTCCTGAACAATTCATCCAAAGACACTGAAATTTTCGACTGCAAATTACTCAAATCCTTATCAATTAATGCTTTCTTCAATTCCTGAACCCACCACTCCTGCACATAACCAGGAGGCACAAGCATTGAACCATTCTCCTTAAAATCACCATAACAAAAAAGAATATCACCAATGAATAACACTTCCTTAACCTGACTCCTGAACTCCAAAGCTTCAGATTCAGTATTCAGCCACTTAACACTACCGTTCTTCAATTTCACAAAAGGGCCTTTAATGCTGTCACAGGGGCTTATGGCGCAAGCTTTGCCCGGGCGCTCAACCTTTAACTGGACCCCAGTGGCAACAAAATCATCAGTAATCCTCATACTGGCAGGATGCATGTTCGCAGCAGCCAAACCGCTCAAACGAGTCCTGCCATACCTTAACCTGAACCCACCCTCCCTCATAGGATGAGAAAAAACCGGGCGGCCAGCAACTAATTCATCAATAAATTTAGTATTGGGCTTAACCTTTGAAGCATTCTCCGCTTCATTCTTAACACCCGCGCCCTGCGAGTGAATCCTCTTCTGCATCTCAGTAAACTCTTCAAGGAATTTCCAATGCCCCATACCCACACTCTCACCCCACTTGGCAATCTGCACAATAATCTTCTTAGCCTTCAAACTCAAACCCTCACCAAGAACCAGGCACATGCCGCCCCTGATTAAATCAGTCTCAACCCTGTCAAGGCGCTTAAAATTGCTCACTTCAATAGTAGACGTTGGATCACCGTTCAGTTCAACAGGCACATGGCTCACCAAGAACTTAATCTCCTCCTCAGTAGGATTGTACTGCAGCCTTGAAACTTTCTCATGATAATCAACCATTTCAGCAAAATACCTGTCAAGTTCAACAGGCTGAGGATCATAATCCTTAATTCCTAACTCTTTCCTTGCATAATCCGCGATTAGCACGCTCACAGCAGCAGCAGTCCCGCCAGCACTCCTCACAGGGCCGGCATAATACACTGCGCAGTAATCACCGCCATCCAAACGCTTCTTCAATTTCAACTCAATAAAACCCTCCAAAGGCGCGCAAGTCACGCCAAGAGTAATATAAGCCAGCCCAATCCTCACGCCAACCTCCAAACCCTTCTGCAATGACTTAAACTCATAAAATTTGTTCCTGGCAATGTCAGCAGCCATAAAAAAAGCAATCCTCCAGTCACCGCTCCCGTACTCCTTCTCCAATTCCCTTATGCGCTCAGCCACTCCCACGTTCAGGATTTCAGGAGCAACAGCTCCGACAATACCTTCGCACCTGTCAGCCACGTCGCTTGCTAATGGAATATCAACCTTGTCCTCAGGGTCAAAACCCTGCTTCCTTGCCTTCTCAGCAACTTCATACTCTTCAAGAGTGTGCTTCTCAAGCCTGTCCAAGTACTCTTTTATCTTATCAGAACAAACAACCATGGTGCTATTATTTTGATTACGTTCTAATATTAAAAATTAATGTTTAACAAACAATGAATAATGGAAAAATATAATAATAAAAGGCTGTTTCTAACCCTTAAGGAATGATAAAAAACATTATTTTTGACGGTAACGGAATAATATACAAACACACCATTGACGGGGACGGACATAAAAAAAGAACACTGAAAAAGCGGGGAGTCAGGAAGAAACTAAAAGAACTGAAAAATTATTACTCATTATACATACTCACAGACGGAGTGGCAAAAATAGAAACAAAAATAAGGGCATTGAAAAGGATGAGAGTGTACAAATACTTCAAAAAAATAATAGCCACTTACCAGTTAAGAATGAGCAAGAAAAAAAATTATAAAGTATTCATAAAAGCAATGGAAATATGGGAAATAAACGCCAAAAACACGGTATTCATAGGGCATGACAAGAGGGAAATAAAAAACGCGAAAAAATCAGGACTAACAACGATACAAACGCACGACATAACAAAATTAACGGAATTATAACCCAAAAAGCGTTAAAAAAAACGGACAATAATAATGTTCAATGAAAACGCATATCACCTCATTCTTCTGGCAGTTAAGCAATAAGGCAACACCTCTGCTGAGATTAGTTGACGAGAACGGAAAGGAAGAATACGCAAAACTTTCAAGAAACACAAACATTGAAATTCTGGAAGATTACGGGAAAAAATGCACAGGATATTACGAGAATAATGGATTCCACAACTGCCCAGAAAATAATGAAATAATCAGGGGAATAAGATGCGCAGTCTGCGAAGGCCGCAGCCAGTTCACTGCGTGCGCGAGATGCACTGGCAAAGAATGCAGGGGAAGCACTGAAGCAAGAAAGAACTGCCTTGAAAAAACTCACTTCCTATACCTGACAATCATAGGCGACAAATTAAAAGTGGGCGTGACAAAAGCGGGCAGGTATTTGAAAAGGTGGGTGGAGCAGGGCAGTGATTACGCGTGCATAATTGATTCAGGCACTGGCAAAGAAGTCAGGATGAAAGAGCACGAATTGGCAAAGGAAATAAGCGACAGGGTAAGGAACACTGAAAAAATAAGATTATTCACAAAAGACAACATGCAGATGCTGCAAACATACCTTGAAAATAAAGGATTAAACGCGCCAATAATAAACGTAAGAAAATACTACGAAGGACTGGACTCAATCCCGAAAACGCCGTTAAATTATAGCGGATTACTGAAAGGCAGAATAGTGTGCGTTAAAGGAAAAATCATAATATTCGAGCGCGAACAGGAATACTATTACTACGACGTGAACAACTTATTAGCGCATGAAGTCAAAATGAGAATAAGCTAAGTTTATAAGCATAAAATTTTTCCAAAAAAAAAGATGACAGAAGACAATTTTATTGGAAAATATGAAAAAGTAATAAGAGTGCTTAAAGAATTAACCCATTACTGCAAAGCAGTAAAGGAAAATTATGAAGCTGGAATTGAAAAAATCCAAAACCAAATAATAACAGGATTGTACAAGAAAATAATAATTAATGGATTAATCCCAAAAAGACACGCTGAAAATTTCATCAATTACAGCAAAGCAATAAACAATATATTCATTGACAGCAAAAAATGCGATGAAGAATTATGGCTAACTGCAAAAAAATTGCAGGACTGCTCAATCTCACTGGATAATATATTAAAAATTCAGGAATCAGAACGCAAAGAATAATTTTATTCAGGTAAAATTCATAACCTTAATCTGCCTTGATTTAAGATTCAATAAAGGCACGAAACCAGGAGTCGGGTGATGCCCTAGTTTCTGCATATAACTGGTCATTCTCTGGAAACAGCTAGTTGCAAGAATATTAACCCCCCTGTACATTTTAAATCCTAACTTGTGAATATGCCCAGTAGTTAAAATGTCAGGCACTGTATCAATAATTAAAGGGTCAAAACTTGCAGGAGTAATCAAACCGCTCGCATGACTGGGGCCCAAATGCCTCTTCCTCAAAAGAAACTCGCCAACTAATTCAGGCTTGTCCATCCCAACATTCAACAAAGCAGGAACAGTAGTCGCGTAATAAGTGTAGCTCATACCGTG
>PEWF01000114.1:6252-7219 GCA_002779595.1 archaeon CG07_land_8_20_14_0_80_38_8
ACCCGGAGCGATTCCATTCGGCCCGTCAGATATCCGCGAAGCTGGGCTTCTCACCCCACCACTTCGCAAAGGTTGTGCAGCAACTCGTGCGGACCGACATCCTCGAGACCGAGCGCGGCCCCGCAGGCGGCGCGCGACTGGCTAGGCCGAGCGCTGAAATCAACCTTCTGGAGATCTACATCGCTGCTGGCGGCAACCCGACCTACAAGGGGTGCTTGCTGAAGCACAACATCTGCAAAGGCGGCGGCTGCGCGCTCGGCAAACTGATGGCCAAGGAGAACAAGCGCCTGGTCAGTCTGTTGAAGAACGTCACGCTGGCGAGCGTCATGCGCTCGTTGAAGAAGAACCGAACCGGCTAACCCTTAAAAGAAGAACACCCTGCATGAAACGTAAGATCGTCACCATCGCCCCCAACCTCTGCAACGGCTGCGGTCTCTGCATCGGCGCGTGCCACGAAGGCGCGCTGAAGCTCGTAGACGGCAAGGCCAAACTCGTCTCGGACAGCTATTGCGACGGGCTCGGCGCCTGCCTGCCCGAGTGCCCCGCCGGCGCGATCAAGATCGTCGAGCGCGAGGCCGCCCCCTTCGACGAGGCCGCCGTGGTCGCCAAGCAAAGCACTGAAAAACATGCGACAAACACGGGCGAGGCGACCGTGCCACAGCCGCCTCTCGCCTGCGGCTGTCCCGGCAAGATGGCCAAAACCATCGCCCATCCCCCCGCGACCGCGCCGGATGCCGCCGCGGCCCCCGCACCCGAGTCGTGCCTAATCAACTGGCCTGTGCAGATCAAACTCGTGCCCGTCAACGCACCGTACCTCCGGAACGCCGCGCTGCTGATCGCTGCGGACTGCACCGCTTTCGCGTACCCCGACATCCACCGCCGCTTCATGACCAATAAGGTCACCCTGATCGGCTGCCCCAAGCTTGACGAGGTGAACTACGCCGAAAAGCTGACCGCCATCCTGCAG
>PEWF01000076.1 GCA_002779595.1 archaeon CG07_land_8_20_14_0_80_38_8
AATATTCAAATCCTAACATCGGGGATGTTAGTTTAGCTTACAGGCTAACAAACAAAGAAACAGGGGACACGTATCATACGATAGAATTCATAAAATACGATGTTTATGTCAGGTTAGACATATACGGCGACATAGTGGATTATTCACTGTTAAAATCCTTGGCAGCAAAAGCAGTGCTGAAAATTTCATAATTCAAATTCATTGATGAATTCTTTAATTGTTTTATATTTCTGCAGGAACTGGAATCCTTTCTCTGTTAATGAAACAAGCATTTTACCTTTCTTGCCGGAAAATTCTATTACTAATCCCTTGTCAAGCAATTCCTTGTAATAATTATTAAAACTCTGCGATGAAAGATTGGAATACCTGATTAAAGGAGTTTTCCTGATTGAATTATTCTTATCCCTGATAATGCTTAATAATTCATGAATTATTTCCAGCTTATTTCTTTTTCTGGACATTAGCCCGCAACCTCTTGGAAACTTTCAGAAAAATGAAATAAAACAGCCATAATGACACTAAGTATAACGGCAGTTTGAACCAGCTGTTAAAGAATATATTGAAAATGAAGAGATTAAGAATCCAGAAGAGTAACAATAATAAATATATTTTTCTCATTCTTGAAAATAAATCCCCTTTCTTCCTCTTACCAAATATTATAACAATAGATATTATCAGAAGAATTAACTGCAGTAATCCCAGCATTTCAGGCGAGCGCGTGAAAAAAGCAACAAGACAGATAAGAATAATGATTAAAGTTGCATAAATATTGGTTCTTTTATAATTCCTAATCCTACCTGATGAAAATGTTAATATTACAGATAATAATGCCATTGTGCTGGTAAAACTGATAAAAAGCAGGTTTAATCCGTTAAGCTTGAATCCTGTCTGGAGGGGAAGGAAATTCCCCTGCAATGCAAGGAAGATTTGCACTATCCTGAAAAAATATGCCAATGAAAAGTACAAGAAAATATTCCTGAAATAAAAAATTCCTTTATGTTTTGTTAAATCATATATTTGCTTGGTTTTAAAGTAAATAGCCAGGCAGAAAATAAGCACTGAGAAAAAGTATACTAATTCAAGCAATATTAACTCCCCGCTCCTTCTTATTAAAAATGGCGGAATCATACCCTAATATTATGACAAACTTCTTTTTAAATTAAATGGATTATAAATGGATTTATCATCCATTTTGTTTAAAAGTAAAGTGGACAAAGTTATACATTAATGGAAGGAAAAACAATAGTTCAAATGGATGATGTTAAGCGCTTTTACAAAATGGGAGAGGAGACAATCAAAGCACTTAACGGCATTAATATTATTATTGAAGAAGGGGAATTAATCGCAATATTCGGGCCGAGCGGGAGCGGAAAAAGCACGCTCATGCACATTATCGGACTGCTTGATACGCACATACAGGGAAGAATAAAAATTAACAATATTGACTCAAAAGATTTGAGCAAGAGAGAGATTACTCATTTAAGAAGCAATAATATTGGTTTTATTTTCCAGTCATTCTTTTTAACTCCTAACTTAACTGCTCTGGAGAATGTTGAACTCCCAATGATGTTGGTTGATGAGAATGAAGCGTTCAGGAAGAAAAGGGCTGAGGAGCTTCTCAGAAT
>PEWF01000085.1 GCA_002779595.1 archaeon CG07_land_8_20_14_0_80_38_8
ATCCTCAGAGAAGGAATATTTTATACGACAAAGGATTTATTAAAAGTTTGACAGCTGCTGAAATGCTGAGACAGGTGAGCCTGGGAAAATTGAAGCGCTACATTTTGTCAATCATATTAGTCGGAAGCGTAAGTAGGGGAACAATGAATGAAGACAGCGACGTTGACTTATCATTCGTTGTTGACGACACTGATGTCAAGAAAATGGGCAGGCATGAAGTTCAGGCGCGTTTAAGAAGAATGATTCACGGAATGGCAGAGCAGACAGGTTTTGAATTCAACATACAGGTTTACTTATTAACAGAATTCTGGCAGGCATTAAGGGACACTCACCCAGTAATATTTAGTATGGTAAGGGACGGAGTCCCGTTATACGATACAGGCATGTTCATACCCTGGAGAACACTGTTAAAAATGGGAAAATTAAAGCCAAGCCCTGAAGCAGTTGAGCAATTTTACCGCACCGGAAGACTGCTCATACAGGACATTAATAACAGCATTAAGGAAATAGTGATTGAAAGATTATTCCTTGCAATGTTCAATCCTGCACAGGCAGCAGCAATGCTTATTGGAGTGCCGCCAACTGATGCAGTTAACACTCCCAATCAGTTCAGGAAACATTTTGTGAAGGATTTGAAGCTTATTGAGCCAAAATACGCTGATTACTTGCAGGAAATAATAGATTACAGGAAAGGAGTGGAATACAACAAGATTAAGGAAATAACTCCTGAAGAATTCGCAGTGCAAATGAAGCACGCAAGCGAGTTTCAGGACAGGATTGAAAAATTATTCAAAGATATAAGAACTAATAATATTAAGAAGTCATTAAAAACAGCAGAGGATGAGTGCATCAGCGCATCTGTTGAAACTTTAAAAGTGATGGGAATTAATGCAAGCAAGAAAGATGCTGTTGAATTGATAAAGACTAAATTATTAGACACCGGCTTAATCACAGGCTATGATTACAATTTAGTAACTAAGAAGTTAAAAAATGCGAAGCAGGACTTCAGGAATAATTTGCTGACAACCGAGGAAGCATACGCTATTGAAAAAGATGCAAAGCGCTTCGTTAAAATGATGAAGGACTTGACAGAAGTTTACAAATTAAAGGAAACTGATAAGTCAAAAATTCACTTCAAGTACGGCAGTAAGAACGGGGAATTATGGCTGTTATGCAATGAAATTTTCATAATAAAGGATTTGAAGCAGCCGGAGAATGACGTGCTAAAAGCAGGACTGAACAAGGACGGCAGTTTCAGCAAAGTGGAAATCAGCAATTTAAAGGAACTGAACGATGCAAGAAAAAATATTAAATGCGATGAAATAGTCACGAGCATAAAGGCAGAAACTATTGAAAGCGTCAAGGACATGCTTAAAGAAGATGTTGAATTCATTTTCTTCTGAAAAACAATACATCCTTTCCAATAATTTCCTCCTGAATTTCAGGAAAATATTTCTCCAGAACTGCGCGAATCTTCCCAGCCTTGTTCTTGTTCAACACGCTTACTATTAAATTCCCATTGCTTTTCAGCACTCTCCTGAATTCCTTAATGGTTTTTTCAGC
>PEWF01000104.1 GCA_002779595.1 archaeon CG07_land_8_20_14_0_80_38_8
TAATTGTTCCTTCAAACATAATGTAAGGAGTTAAGCAACTGATTTCCTCACAAGTGAAACCTTCAGGCTCTTCCTCTCCTCCTGTGAATCCTGCCTCGCTCGTGGCTTCAAAAGCGTCCACACTCTCGCTTACTATTTTCCCGTTGTCCAGAACAATCTGCAGAGTGTGCGACGCGTTAGGGCTTAAAGCAGTGTAAGAAATAGTAGTTGCCTGCCCAGGCTCTAAAGGCTCAAGCAAATCATAACTCGTCAAAACCCCGTCAATGAACACGTTAACGCTGCCGACAGTATCGCATCCAACATTGGAAATTACTACGCCGTCACCCCTCATCGCAATCAGGTTTAATTGGGAGCAGGAACTGCCAGGGAAAGACTCAACACTGCCGCTAATGCCTTCCTGCAATTCAGATTGTATAGTGCTGAACCATGCGTAAGCGCCCACTCCTGCAACAAGAGTGATGAAGATTAATAAAGTAACGCTGATAACAGGAGTAATAGCTTTGCGCATAATGAAATTGTATTTAATTGTAATTTTTAAATATTGTCTTATGGATTAATTTTTTATAGTGCGGTAACATTTTTTATTTGATGGATAAGGATGATATTATAAGCGAGCTGACAAGAATAAAATTGTACAACGTTTCAGAGTATAAGCGCAAACTTGCAGTCTTGCGGAGCAAGAATCCTGTGCTTTTCAGCGAGGTTAATGAAGTATTAGGCGAGGACCCGAACAAACTGCCTAAAGTGGAGGTTAAAACTGAACCCGATAATGAAGAGAACAGCAACAGGGTTGGATTAACAGTTATAGGAGTGGCTGCCATTGCAGTAATAGTTTTCGGGATTGTTGTTTTCTTTGCAGGGAACCTGAACTTTAACACTAATACTGCTTTTAATGCCACGCAGTCACTACTGCTCGGATACTCTTTGTTCAACAATTTAAACCAGACATATCTGCAGTACAGTTTCCAGTTCAACAATTCAGGGGTGAACATTACTTACAATAATGGCAGGGAATATTACTCATTCAATAAAGGAGATTATACAGGCATTACTGTTTCAGCATTTTACGAGTGCAGCACTCCGTCCAATTGCTTATTATTGAATCCTGAAAAATACGTTATCAGCCAGAAGGAAGGCAACACTTTAAACTATGATGCTACTGGCGATTGCGCGCCATTATTAATGACTGATTATCACAATTTTGATTCAGGATTAGTGCTAAGCAAGTATGATGAATTGTATTATTTCGTGAGCCACGGATACGTTACTGACAGTTACAGGGAGGGCAACTGGGAATTCAACGGTGAAGCGTGCGCCCCAATGTATTTCACGATTAATCCTCCAAGTGATTTCCTGCCTAATGGTGCTGATTTTGAAATGCTCCGCTACGAAGTTTGCCTTAATAATTACGGCGTTCCGTTAGCCATTGGCAGGGAATTAGAATATGATTCTCATATTGACATTTTCACTGCTTATCTGGAATCATCAAATGCTGACTTGTTAAAGAATACTGTGCTTAACGGCCAGACACTGGAATCATGGAATGTTCAGACATGGAATTGCTAGCCGTTAATGACAGCCAAAGGCTTCAAACCAATTATTGGTTTTGCAATATTCAATCCTTTAATTACCCTGACTACTTCGTCAACGTCTTTGTAAACTCCAGGCGCTTCCTCAGAAGCTCCCTGCCTAGTCGCAGACTTTAACAATATACCTTTGCCACTCATTAATTCCATAACCTGGTTTTGGGTGTAAGTCCTGTTGGCTTTTGCCCTGCTCATCAATCTGCCCGCGCCGTGCGCAGTGCTTCCGAAACTCTTGCTCATTGAATCCTTCCCGCCGATTAGTAAGTAACTGTTAGTTCCCATGCTTCCGGGAATAATAACTTTCTCCCCAGGGAAACTCTTGGTTGCGCCTTTCCTGTGAACGTAGCATTCCACACCATCATGCTTTTCAATCTTTGCAATATTATGGCACACGTCATAAAATAATTCAAGTCCTAATGATTTTCCAGAATTGTCAAAGAATTTTTCAAAAACTTTGCGCACGTTGTGCATTATTAACTGCCTGTTGCACCACGCGTAATTCGCGGCAGCACTCATTGCCTTGAAATAATCATCTGCCAAGTCGCTGCCTGCGGGCGCGTAAGCCAAATCCCTGTCAGGCAATGACTTCATAATTGCAGGATACTTTTTTTCAATAGTTCTTAAATAATCGCTTGCAATTTGGTGCCCTAATCCCCTGCTCCCGCAATGAATCATTACAAGAACCTGGTTACTGAACAATCCGTGCTTCCTTGCCTCTCCTTTGTCAAATATTTTGTCAACCCTGTGAATGTCAATGAAGTGGTTGCCTGAGCCCAGACTACCGACTTGGGACATGCCCCTTCCCAGTGCTTTATCGCTTACTTTGTCAGGGCTTGCTTCTTTTAATCTTCCATTATCCTCGCAGTTCAATAAGTCATTCTTCACTGCCAGCCCTTTATTGAGCATGTAATCCATTCCTTTTTCCATTAATTCCTTTAACTCGTCGCGTTTCAAATTCAGGGCGCCTTTGCTTCCCAAGCCTGACGGAACCTTGCTGAATAATTCATTGATTAAT
This sequence comes from archaeon CG07_land_8_20_14_0_80_38_8, assembly GCA_002779595.1. Classification (GTDB taxonomy): domain Archaea; phylum Nanobdellota; class Nanobdellia; order Tiddalikarchaeales; family Tiddalikarchaeaceae; genus CG07-land. The sequence continues at coordinate 2,602 of PEWF01000104.1, forward strand.
TCCTTCATTCTCGGCATGACTTCGTCAGCTTCAAGATTAGTTTTCATCACCCTGATGCCGCAGTTGGAAACAATGAAGGAATCGGCAACGAAGTTATGCTCTTCATTATCAACGTTAATATCATACAGGAAGCCTGCATAATCTTCTTCCTCAATGCTGACTATTTCATCCCTGACAATGCCCTGATAAAAATGTGTTATTCTGCTGAATTCATCAAAAGTGATGAATCCTTCATGCACTCTTGGCCTGCCTTTCCTCCCGTTGCATACGCTTCGTTCAATGAATCTTTTATTGATTATTTCAGAATTCAGTTCCTTAACTATTTCTTTAATGCTTAATCCTTTTTTCTTTAATATTTTTGACTGCTTTTCCAATTCTTCCCTGTAACTTATTATGCTTTCTTTGTATAATAAATAATTAGTTGCCAGCATCCCTAATTTCTGCCTTTTCTGGTTGTAATCAAAACCTATTTTTGAGTATAAACTAATCAGGTTCCCGGAATCCCCTGCAATGATTAATCTTAGCCTGTAAGTTTTCTCGCCGTGCTTATTCTCGTATTCATAATCTTTTCTCAGGCTGATTTTATTAACCCTGATTCTGAATTCTTCAAGCATGTCAGTCATTTGTTCGAACATTTTATGGCATGATTCTATGCATTCTCCGGTCTTGTTCTGTGATAACATTGGCGTGTAAAAATTGTACTTGTTCATCATTTTGGGTTTGCTTAATTCTGCGCTGAAGAAGCCTGACAAGAACAACCTTTTAATCCATTTCTTGGATTTAATAATCCATTCAGGAATCAAAAAATCCTGCCTTGTCTTATTGCCGACTGGTGTTCCAAGCGCTTCTAACAGTTTTGCCAGACTTTTCGAACCGCAGTGCAGTTCATGATTTTCAGCAGTGAATTCAACATCAGCATATCTTGTCTTAATTTTATGATTTCTTGTCCTGCTGTAAATTCCCGAATTGTATCCGATAATTTTCAAATCTTCCTGAATCTTTCTTAAATCTTCAGCTTCTCCGTAAAAATTAACATATCCCTTAATGCCGCTGTAATAAATTGTTCCGTCACCCATTAAGTACCCGATAATTCTTGCAATGTAAGGCATTTTTGGATTTGATTCCTTGAAAGGCAGCAATCCTCTTTTTATCAATTCATTCTTCAGCTGCCCTTTAAAATTCTCACCTCTGGCTAATTCGTTATCGCCTAATTCTTCATATCCTACTCCGGTGAACGGGCTGATTAATACTTTATCCCCTTGTTTTAACTCTTTTGATTTAACCATGCCGTTAATTGTTAATATTGGATGGTCTTCCGAGCATTTAATATTCCTTCCCAAGAAAGTTCGTATATTGAGTATTTTTTTGTCAGTGCTTCTTTTCATCGCATATTTAATTCTTGACGCAGTTAATTTGTTATCATAAGTTATTGCATAAAATTTCTGGGTTACTTTATTCATCAGGAAAGAATTATTATCCGCAACAATATTATTATTCGTTAAATCCTTAATGTTAATGCTGCATCCCAAGTCTGTTAAAATTTTCGTTTCAGGATGAAGACAGTTAATATCGAATCCTACTCCGCCGGGGCTGATGCCTCCGGTTTCAGTGCTTAATGCCGCGACTCCGCCAATGCAGTTTGAAATAATGAAACAATTACCTATAAAATTATGGGCTTCATGCAGTACTGTAAAATCATAAACTAAACCTTTATATTGAATTTCTTTTTTTTCTGCAATAACCTCCCAGACTGCCCCGCTACTGCCTAAATTTTCAGTCTTCCTTTCAGAGTATTCTGAAAAAGTCATAAAATTCTTCGGCACTCTTGGCTGAATATTCTTAACGCCCTTCTTGATTTTTAAACAGACGCTTTCAACAAATCTTTCAGTCAGCGGGTTTGGACTGGCAATTTTTTGCGCTATTTTTTGGTAACTTAATCCTGTTTTCAGCAGGTTAGGAATAATTATTTTAATTGCTTCTTCCTTTTCCTTTAAAATTCTTTGCTTATATTTTAAATACTGCACTGCAGCATTAGCCTGAAAACTTCTCTCATTATTATATTCAAAACCAATCTTAGACCATAATTTGATTAAACTTTCAGTTTTTGATGAAAATATTAATTCCAGATGCCATGTAATATTCCCTTTAACATTAACATGCTTCTTTCGTTTGTTTATTTTTATTGTTTTAACCCCGAACTCTTTGAGCATGCCTGACACGTCTTTCAGGAATGTTCTGCAGTTACTGATTAATTTTTCAGATTTATTCATTGACAATACAGGGCAGTTAAACATTGAAACTCTTCCTTTTCTGCGGTGAGGTCTTCTGAGTTCGGCCCCGAAGAAAGAGGCTAAAAATAATCTTTTCTGCCAGAGAGGGGCTTTAATAACCCACTTAGGTATTCTGTATTTTTGGAATACTTTACTGCCTATGGGCTGCCCTAATGTTTTGAGCAGGATAAGCAGACTGCTTGCATTAACATAAAAATTATGATTCGCGTATTTTCTCTCATCTCCTTTATACATTATTTTGGATGTCTGGGAATAAACTTTGGAAGGAGTGTATCCTATTTTTTTAATGTCTTCCCTGATAATCTCCAAATCCTCTGCTTTCCCTGCGAAGTGAATAACGCCGTCGCCTTTTTTCCCGTAAAAATTCATTGTTCCGTCACCGAAAACAAAACCCATAATTTTAATTAAGTAAGGAATTTTTGGGTGCCTGTAATTTAATTTAAGGAGATTTCTTTTTTTCAGAGCGCGGATGTTTTGTTCAAATCCTGCCTCTCCCGGTTTTCTTCCAAGTTCTGAAAGTGTTTTTTTAACATCTTCCTCTGATATTATCATTTTCCCGGACGGTTTTGTGTAAGGCACGCCTTCAAAAGGGAAAACAGCCACTTCATCATTTTTATCTAATTTTTCCAAAGCAACCATCCCTTTCTTAGTATAAAAAGGGTGGTCTGCAGTGGCTATAATCTCATCCCCGCTTTTAGTAACTAATTTAAACACCTTATTATCCGGCTTGATTTTCAGGAATTTTTTAATAAAAGCGTCAGCAACACTTCGGCTCTTTGTATCCAGCACTTTAATATTCTGTAATTTCCATATTTTCTGAAAATCCTTAATGCTTAAATTAAAACCAAGACTGGTTAATACTCTTGTTTTTGGATGGCAGCAGAAACCGTACCCTTGGTGGGCGTCTGGCAGCGCTAACGCGTATTTTTGTATTCCTGGCAGGCACGCCATGTTTTTTAACTGCTCCAGTGTCCTGTCCTGATTAATGATTGTTAATAATTCCTTGCTTGCATAAATTTTTGCAGGCACGTTCATGCCTTTGCTTTTGGGCATTTCCCATTCAAACTCGGATACTTGCTTCAAATCCATGAATAATAATTAAATGATTCTTTTTTTATAAATCAACCGTGAAACTGATTTCGTAACAATTTTTCTTTTTTACTATTTTCATGCCGAAGTAAGTGACTGCTTTCACGCTATTCTTTGCCTCGTGCTTTGAAGCATTGAAAATTTCACCCTTTAAAACAGCCCTTAAAGAATTATTCTTCGCATTGAAATCAGTGATTTTAACGCTTTTGAATATTATGTTCTCCGCGTCATGGAAGTATACTATGTCTTCAAGGAAATCGTACAATAATGATTCCAAATCTTCTGCTTTCTTGTCAACAAGTTTTATTTCCTGCTCTTCAACGCTGCCCGTTTCTGCCATTGCATTAATTAATGCTTCCCCTGCGCTTTCAAAGGCTTCTTTCAAAGTTTTGCCTGCTGCGCGCACTGCCAAATCCGCAGTTGCCTCATCATCCAAATATTCGTAACTCATCAGGGAAGAATAACCAATGAATGAGTTTTATATTTTTCCAAGGAAATCTTCCAAGTCCTTTTCTGATTTTATATTAAGTTTTTCCCAGCCCGGGAGAATATTCCTTAAATGTTTTGATTTTGCCAGATGTATTACGTAAACAGTTTCCGCATCTTCATTTTCTGAAACAATTGAATAAAATACTCTGAAATCAAAACTTGCCGTTACATTAAGTTTATTCATGAGAGTTTCAACAGCATAATTTATTAATTCCTCATCAGGGAATAATGCAAATGATTTAACATATTTCTTTGTCATCAAAGCATTTAATGAGAAAATCTTATATAAATAATTTGCTGAACAAGCGCAAATTAAAAGAATAAGAGGATTGTAACAATTTTAATGGACAATTATTATGACACTATTGCTGAGGGCTACAATAATTTGTATTCAAAAGAGCAATTCCTGAAGTGGGAGAAAATCAGGGATTGTTTTGATTTCAAGGGCTTAGTATTGGATGCTGGTTGCGGTACAGGAATCATTACTCAGGAGATTCTTAATGTTGTGGGTTGCGATTC
>PEWF01000080.1 GCA_002779595.1 archaeon CG07_land_8_20_14_0_80_38_8
AGGACTTTTAATGCAGAGGAGCCACTGGACTGGTGCACTTTAAAGCCTGTCAGCGGCACTGGCTCCGCGCATCTTACCAAATATTATTTTAACCAGACTACTCACGAGTGTGAGGGTTTCGTTTATACTGGGCAGCGAGCAGTTGCCCCTTTTGACAGCCTTGATGAGTGCGAGTCTGCTTGCCTGAATTCTTCAATAGCAGAGTAAAAATTAGGTTTATGATAGAAGGGCTTTTAAAGGGAGATTACTCTTATTCTAGTCATGAATGGAGTTGTAAAATTTTTCAACACATCCAAGAATTATGGATTTATCACCGGAGAAAATGGTACTGATTACTTTTACCATATCAGCGGAGTAGAGGGTGGTAGCGTCCTTAATGAAGGAGACAAGGTTACTTTCGAGACAGAACAAGGCGACCGTGGGGAAAAAGCAGTACATATTAAAAAAGTAGAAGAATAAATTTAGTTTTCTTTATTGAAATATTATATTTTAATTCTTAATCATAGTTGCAACTCTTGATGAAAGAGTTTTTATTTGGATGAATTATTTAGTAAATTATGGTTAAGAGTGTTGCTGTTGTTTATAGTACTAGGAACGGCTCCACTAAGCAGTACGCTGAGTGGTTTGGGCAGATTTTGAAGTGCAAAGTTCTTGAAATGGACAAGGTTAAGGCAGAGGAATTGAATTTTGATACTCTTGTTGTGATGAGCGGGACTTATGCTGCGAGGATGCCTTTGACTGATTTTTTGAAGCATAACTGGAATATTGTCAAAGACAAGAATTTGATTGTTGTGGCTGTTGGCGCTGCTCCTGAGGATAATTTATGGAGCAAAGTGTCTTATTACTTGATTCCCGGCAGGATACGCAAGAGCGTGAAGTATTTTAAGATTAAGGGGAATTACGGGGATTCCACTGATAATGTGAAGAAGAGTAATCTGAAGAGAGTATTGGATTTTATTAAAAAATAGTAGTTCTTTTATTTGTTCGGGTTCTTTTTTTGTTTTCATGAATAAGTGGTTTTTTGCTGCATTATTTGTATTATTGGCTGGTTGCACTGTTAATGTTGATTATTCGATTAGTGATACTGATGGCAGGAGTAAATTAGTTGAATTAAGCGTTTATGACGGGGATAATAATAGTTTGGGCAATGCTTCTGTTTTCGTGGAGCAGATTAGTCAGGACTTTTTTTACAACGTTGGTGATTACTGGGATGACAATTCTCCTGATGAGGCTGGCACTAATTTGTATAATGTTTACTTGGACTGGAGCTGGAAGGATTTGGAGCCTGGCGACGGAAATTTTGACTGGGATTACTTGAACACTTTGGGTTTTCAGGATGCATTTAGTGCCGAGCAAGTAATGGTGAGGTTGGGTGTGATGTCCACGAGTGCGTGGATTTACAATACTGGCGGGGCTAAGGAATCTGCTGGTTTTCCTGACTGGGTTGACGCGGATAATAATTCCTTAATCATGGACAAGTATTTGGAATTCGTCACAGCACTTGTTAATCATTTCAATGATTTGAGTTTTAGTCCTGATTTTTACATGGTTGAGGTTGAGCTTAACGCGCTGGGGCAGCACTCGAACATGACTAATAATGAGAGCATTGCGTGGCTTGGGAGACTGGTTAATGCGATTAAGAGTGCTAATCCTGATGCCGTAGTTGCTGTTGATGTTGCTGCGCAGAATTTAAGCCCTTTCATGGATGAGGGCAGGGAGAAGAATAGTATTCTTGTTAATGAGGATTTGTATCCTTTAAGCGTGCCTGACTGGCTTGGGAAGATTAACAGTATTAATTATGATATTATTTCTTACCGCATGCAGCCTTTCGGCTGGATGAGCAATGGCAATTGGACTGACGCGGTTAACAGTGTTGAAATGCTCTGCAATTTTAACAGGAGCGTTTACATCAGCTGGGCTGGTTTTCTGAGTGAGGCGCCGGTTCTGCCTGAGGGCGCGGCTGACTTCGAGTATTATCCTGTTAATTATTCTGAGGAGTGGCAATTGAATAATTCTCTTAATTTGATGGATTATTTATTGGGCAATCCCTGCGTTATAGGAGTGTATTGGGATTATTATGATTTTGTTGAGCATGGCATTGGTGGCAATAATTCTAATAGTGTGCGTTTAACTTCAGGCTTCACTACTGGTTACAGAAATGATAATGGTGACGTTGTTAATGGTGTTAAGAAATTAGTTTTTAACCCTATGAAAGAGTTGTGGGATGAGCAGTTTGTGAATACTGTCTTAGTTACTGGCGAGAATGGCAGTGTTAGTTTTTACGGCTTTCTTGGGGAGTATAAGATTATTTTAAGCAAGGGTTTGATATGGAGGACTTTGTTCATTAAGGTGTGATTTTTTTATGGCTGAATCTGTTGCTGAGAGTGCTGTAAGTTTGATTAATCAGGTTGGCATTTTTGACGTTATTATCCCGTTCATTTTGGGTTTCGCGATTACTTTTGGCATGCTGGAGAAGACGCAGATTCTCGGGAAGAACCATAACCTTAACGCGCTAATCGCGGTCTGCATCGGCTTGGCAGCTGCTCTGAGTTTTTAAAAAAATTGTTTAAGTATAATATTTAAATATTATTACATTATATATTTTTTATTATGAAAAGAGGTATTATTGTTTTATTTCTGGTTTTTGCAGTGAGTGCTGGTTTTTGCGCGTCAGATGATGGTATTGGTGTTGACAGTGTTAGCATGGTTTCAGCTGGTGATTCCTGCACTCTTTCTTCCGAATCCATTAATGCTGTTAAGGATTTTATTGCGTCAGAAATGAATACTGGGAACTTGGCTTTTTCTAATGTCACTAACAGTTACTGCTATTCTTCAGGAGATTACAGTTCTTTCAGCGTTACTGTATTGTTTAAGGAGAATGAGTCGTCCATTCTTGGCAGGAGCGTTAACGCGTATTTTTACTCGCAGGACACTTATGATTACAGCATTGTTTTCTCGGCTGATGAGCTTGACAAATTGGATTACACTTTAAAGGATAAGTATGTGAAGTACTTGATTAACGGGACTAGCGAGGATTTTTACGTGATTTTGTATTCTTATGATGACTGCAGCGCTTTGGAATCTTATTATGATTCCTTGCTGGGTGAGAAGTATTTTAATCAGGATTCGTGCAGCATTGTAACCAAAATTTCTACGAGTGATATTAAGGGTTTGAGTGGTGCTCCTGCGGATTACGTGTCTTATTTAGGTGACAGTGTTAATTTCGTGTTCTCAGGCTATTCTGAGGGCAGTTATGATTTGGAATCCATTGCTGACACTATTAGTTGTGATGTTAGTGAGAGGTATTATTTTGAGGATGTTGGTTCTGATTGTTATGCTGTTTACGTTGACAAATCACGCTTGTATTTCTCGTCGAGCACGACGAGTGATGATTCTTATACTTATTTTAGCGCGTACGGCATTATTGGCGGCAAGGTTGAATTCAGCGTTAGCGCGTACGGCGACGGTTTAAGTGATGCTGATGTTCAGAGTTGGGTTAATATTATTATGAGCGCGTATTTTCCGGAGTATAGTTTGAGCGTGAGTTTTGACAATTCTGGCGAGTATTACAAATATTATTCCGTTGTTAAGGATGGTTTCAGTTTTGATAACTCTTCATTGTCTAATTTTGACGTGGAAAATTATGAGATGAACACTGTTTATTCGAGCGGTGATACTTATGTGACTGTTACTGAGCCTTACCTGCAGGTTTATTTCACTGATTATCCTGTTCTAACATCTTCTTTGGTTGTGCCCTATTGGAGCAATTATTTCACTGTCACCAGCAACAAAGTGTATGCAATGATTGCTTTAAGCAGTGATGATGAAGCAGTTGCTGAGCAGTCATTGAATGAATTAGTAAATGGTTATGTAAGCGTGAATGATTGGGTTCTGGATTTGAATGTTGGCGGCGGCTGGTATTACCCTTATCCTTTAAGGGGTGGTATTGGCGCGGATTACAGCGTTTCCGGCAGTGCTGAGGACAGCAGCAATTCCCAATTACTGGATTTATTGCAGTCAGAAACTGCCGGGAATATTGGCAGCATGAATGTTTCAAAGTTTGAGGAATTAGAGGACTTAAGCAACCAGAACTGGCTCACAAGTATTATTAATTTTTTTACGAATTTGTTCAAATAAATCTTTTTATTTGCTGAATATTTAATATTAATTTATGCGAACGCCTGTTAAAGTTGAGTGCATCATTTTCAGGAAAATTAATAATAATTATGATTTCTTATTATTAGAGAGGATTAAATCTAAGAGTGGTTTTTGGCAGCCTGTTACCGGCGGAGTTGAAGAGGGTGAGAGCATCGAGGATGCTGTTTTCAGGGAAGTTCTTGAAGAAACAAGCATAAGAAAAGAAGATATTATCAGAATTTTCAGGGATGTTTATTATTTTGAGTTTAAATCCGACTTCTTCGAAAAAAATATTATTAAGGAATTCGTGTTCGGCTTTGAAGTAAAGAGTAATGTTAATGTTCATATTGATGCTGGTGAGCATGACAAGTTTAAATGGGTTAATTTTGATAAAGCAATAAAATTATTGAAGTACGAGACTAACAAGAACGCTTTTGAAAAAATGAAGAAGATATTAAAAATTTGAAAAAGTTATTATTTATCTTCTAAAGTGCAGGGTGTAACTTTTTCTATACTAAATATAATATCATAAAATGAATCCATATCGCTAGCTTTTTCAATATTTTTAAGACTATTATTAAAAAATGTTCCTTTTAATGGTGCAAGATTTATAGTTATCAAAGAATTGTTCAATTCTTTCTTGAGTATTGAACCTGTTGTTTTAAATATTACATTATTCATTATTATGTCTTGTTTAGCAGCATGAAAATTTCCTAAAAAAGCAATAAGCTGTTTGTCTTTTAGATTTTGTTGAATGTTTTTTGCAATTATATTATCTCTTTCATTAATTTTATTCAATTGATTATTATAATCTAAATCAACACAGAAAATACTAATATTTTTATTTAATAAATAAATGTTTTTTATTAATTCTAAAATTTCAGCACTTTTTCTCCCATCTCTTGAATCCATGGAATTTAATTCAAGGAATGCAGGATTGCCCGTTGAAAGAAAATTTGAAATGTTTTCCTGCTCATTAGAAGGAATTTCTAAGCACAAATCAAAGTCTTTAATACTCGAATATTCTTCCAAAAATTTGGAAAATAATAAAGGGATTTCTTTCGTTCCATGAGTCTCTCCGAATATTACAACTTGTTTATTCATTATTTTATCTTTTAAAGAATTAAATAAATTAGTAGTCATAATAAATTTTCAGCCACATCCTTTGTAAGATTATACCCGGACTGCTCCTCTAACCACAACCATTGCCCTTTAGGATTAATTTCTAAGAAGTAATAATCCCCTTCTTTATCTAATATTATATCAATTTCTGCAAAACTTAAATTATAATGATAAAGCAAGTCCGAACAGAATTTTTTAACATTATCAGGTATTTCAACTTTTTCGTATGTCACATTTTTAAGGTCATATCTTCTGAAATCAATTTTTGAAACCTCAGATTTTTGTGAAAATATGGCAATAGGTATAATTTTATCTTTAAGAGCTGTGATCCGTAATTCATACTTTTTGTCAATGTACTGCTGGAATAAGCATGGATTTACATTTATCAATTCTGCATGTTTCATATTTTCAGGTGATATTAAATTATTGTAAACCCCAAAATATTCACCATCTTTGATAACCATCGGAACTTGCAGTAATTTATGACATATTTTTTCATTTTTTTTATAGAAATATTTCAAAACACTTGGGTCATTAGTTAATATAGTATCTGGAATTTTTACTCCATTGCCATAATTTTTGGTGAAACATAATTGGTCAACTTTATTATTTGCATTATAATCCGATTGAGGAGAATTAACAACTTTACCCTTATGTGAAAAAATAAGCCCCTGCCAAGTTCTCTCAGTTTCTGTTAATATTATATCATGCAAATTTTCAGGAATATCCTCAGGTATAATTGGTTCCAAGATTCTTCTATTCCAAATATTCCAATCCTCGTTTAACACTATTGTATTATTATCTTCAGAGATAGAATAATTGCAGGAAGAAGAATCAAAAGTAATTTTGTAATTATTTATTATATTTTCAGTATTTACTCTAAAAAATTTAATGTCTTTTTTCAGAAAATAATTACAAATCGAATCCGCATGCGGATCCGATTCATAAGTTAAAACAAAGATTTTTTTCAAATAATTTTCACCAGTCATCAAATGCGGGAATTTTCATAATTGTACATACTGTAAAACCTGTTCCTAACTCATACCTTCCGGGTTTTTCCAAGAATTGCTCACTAAACAAGTGATACATAATTGTCTTAGCAGTTCCTAGATTAACTTCTCTTGAAACAGTCCCTTCCAAATTCACAGCCATTTAAAAACCACCTCCAAGCAATACTTTTGTATTAATTTAAGAAATAAAAACATTACTACTGCTCTATTTTCAAAGGTTATTTTAATATGTGATGTTTTTGTTTTTTTTGATTATGATTGAGCTTAGGGGTTTGTGTAAGGATTTTGGAGGTGTTCGCGCGGTTGAGGATTTGGATTTCGTGGTTAATGATGGCGAAGTTTTTGGCTTTTTGGGTCCTAATAGTGCTGGCAAGACCACTACTGTTCGCATGCTGTGCAGTTTATTGAATCCTTCGAGTGGTTCTGCTTTTGTTGAGGGTTTGGATGAATTAGTGAATGGTTATGTAAGCGTGAATGATTGGGTTCTGGATTTGAATGTTGGCGGCGGATGGTATTACCCTTATCCTTCAAGAAGTGGTATTGGCGCGGATTACAGCGTTTCCGGCAGTGCTGAGGACAGCAGCAATTCCCAATTACTGGATTTATTGCAGTCAGAGACTGCAGGGAATATTGGCAGCATGAACGTTTCCAAATTTGACGAATTAGAAGAATTAAGCAACCAGAACTGGCTCACAATCATTATTAATTACTTGGCAAATTTGTTCAAATATTAAGAAAACTAGAAAGAAGGGATTTTATTTATTCAATTTTTAAACTAATTAAATTTAGAAAAAAAACCTTAATGTAAAATCTATTTAAAGTATATATACCAAACAATAAATAATAAAAATATT
>PEWF01000021.1 GCA_002779595.1 archaeon CG07_land_8_20_14_0_80_38_8
TTTTGTTGAAGAAATTTCAAACTGCACAGAATACGAGAATGCAAAAGTAATAATAACTCCTGAGAAAGGCTCTAAGATTGACTTAATGTTTCCTGCTGCTTCTGCAAGTTGTGGATGCTCAGTGCCATTATTGGTTTACTTAAATTGTAAAAGTTTTGAAATAATAGGGGACGTTAATAAAAAATTAGAAAAAAATGAATTAGTAATAGTGTACAGGAGCAATTAAGTCTTCTTTAATAATTTTTTTATTATGAATTCTTTTAATTCTTTTATGCCTTCGCCAGTAATGCAGCTGACGTAGAAGTGGGTTTTTTTGCTTTTGTCTAATTCGCACTTGTTCGTGATTGTGTAAATTTTTTCTTCAGGGAAGATTGTTTTAACGTTTTTGTAAAGTGTTTCCTGCTCTTTTACTGCAAACCCTGACGTTGTGCTCGTGTCGTAAATGAAAAGTACAATGTCCGCGAGGTGCTTCAGTGCGGTGACTGCTTTTTTTTCTATCCTGTTCATGCCTGAAAAAGGGCGCTCTAATAGCCCGGGAGTGTCAATAACCTGAATCTTGTAATTGTCCTGTTTCATCATCCCGACGTTTATGTCTTTCGTTGTGAAAGGGTAACTGTTAATTTCAGGCTTGCTTTCTGTTAATTCTGACAACAGGCTTGTCTTGCCAACATTAGGATACCCTGCCAGCAATACTGTGGGCAAAATTTTCACGCTCGGGAATTTTGATAACTGCTTCCTGCTTTTTTCAAGGAATTCAAAATTTTTGCTGACCTGTTTAAGGACTGACTTGCTTCTGCCGTATAATTCGTCAAGCCCGATTTTGCGCTTTAAGAACAAGTAATATAATTTTTTTACCATAAATTTTGCCCAGTTAATCGCGCCTAAATTCTTCTTGTAAGAGTCAATTCCTATTGTGACATCCACTAATTCTTCATAAAATTTTGACAATTTTTCAACCTCTGGGAAGTGCTTGATGATTGAGTCAATGTTCGAATATAACGAATTGTAGAAGGCTTTCGCGCTTTCTTTACGCCTTATTAATTCGCGCGTTTCAAAGGGTATTTTCCTTGAAACCACTATTCTTGACGCTGAATTAAATGCAGTGTCAAAATATGATTCATAATTATTTACTTTCGGGACATTCATAAAGTTTAAAATAGCAATAACTTATTTTAATACTTATGGAATACACCTTTGATTCGGGGAAGATTAAGAAAATGATAAAGGAAGCGCGGGCGAAGAACGTGTTAGTGCAGCTGCCTGACGGCTTAAAACCTGATTATGAACGAATAGTGCAGGAATTGGAAGGTGAGGGTTATAATTTGTTCATCTGGGGCGGCTCCTGCTTCGGGGCGTGCGATATCCCTTCATTCAGCAATAAAAAGATTGATTTGATTGTCCACCTGGGGCATGAGGAGTTTTAAGCAATGGTAAAAATTTGCGGCATTGACGAGGCAGGGAAGGGCCCTGTAATCGGCGACTTGGTTATTGCGGGATGCCTTATTGAAGATGATGATTCTGTTATTAAGGAATTAGGGGTTAAGGACAGCAAATTATTAACTCCTGAGGAGCGTTTTGAATTATTCAGCAAGATTAAGGATAATTCTTATTCTTATGATATTGTGCGCGTTAGCGCAATGGAGATTGATGAGAGAAATAAAGTCGGCTGCAATTTGAACAAGTTGGAGTGTTTGAAAATGGCGCAGATTATTAATAATTTAAAGCCTGACAAAGTCATTATTGACTGCCCTCATCCTGTTCCTGAAAAGTTCAAAAGAGAGTTAATTGCATTCCTTAATGACAAGAGTGTTGAAATTATTGCAGAGCATAAGGCAGATTATAATTATGCTTTGGTTGGCGCTGCGAGCATTCTTGCAAAGGTTACAAGGGACGCGCATATCAGGGAGTTAAGCAAGGCTCTTAATTTGGACATTGGAAGCGGTTATTGTTCAGACCCGTTAACCAAGAAATTGATGAAGGATTACTTTAATAATAATTTGTCACAATTGAAGCCTTTCATCCGCCACTCATGGGACACTTATAAGAGAGGCAAAAGCGAAAAGGAGCAGAAGGGTTTGTTTGATTGCTTATGAATGCTGACAAAATTTTGAAAAAAATAATAAATAATAACGTTGGCGCTGAGGCAGCGATTAGCATGAAGTGGAAGAGTATTCCATTGTCAGCAAAGCATTTCTCGCCTATTGAAGGCAAGGTTGAAGGGAATGTCTGTGCTGTTGACGGCGGAAGCGCAGTTGTTGCTGACGGCGGGGCGTGGATTATCAGCAAATTAAGAGTTGGAGTTGTGGAGTATAATCCTGAGAGGAAGGTTAAGGAGTATTCACAGGATTTTTTTGCAATAATTGTGAATAAGGGAGTGTATGAAGTCAGCGTGTTTGACAAAGAGTATAATGAACTAATTGTTGATTTGCCTGATTTTAACCAGCTGGAAATTGACGAGGTTCCTGCAAAGATTATGAAAATACTTGAATGGAGAGCGTGCCTGAATTTATGCAATGAAAGAGATAATTGTTTTATCCTGATGGATTCCTCTTTGGAGGGAGATAATAGTGTTGAGGAGAATATTATTGAAAAAGTCTGGAAAACCAGTAATGTTGTTGTTGGTTTCTACAAGACCAGCAGGATGATGACTAATAACGGTAGGAGCTTGCTGGGTTTTGTAAACAGCATGGCAGGGAAGAATTCCGCATGGTATTATTATCCCTTGTTTGAGGATGAAGTTTTTGTTAAAACTTTCATTGCAAAATTAAGCACTTATTCAAAGTACTGCCATAAGGTGCAGTTGTTCGGCAAAGAAGAGAATATCAGCCGCGTTTTTGGATTATTGGCTTTCTTTGCTGGCGATTCACAGGTTCCGGGCTATCATTATCCTCTTGTCAAGGCAGACAAAGTTGCAAGGATTAATCATTTTGAGAAAAGGGATGAGAATAATAAGTGGCTAAGGCTTCTGAAAAAAACTGATTTATTCCATGACGTGCAGAGCCAGAACTTCCATTCAGAATTAGACAAAGGAATGTACAGGCAATAGGAAAATTTTATATAATTAAACTCTTTCTCAAAAGTTTATGGACGAAGCAATAAAAAATATTTATGAAATTTTAACAAAAAACGGGAAAGAATTGAATATTCAGCCTGTTAAAAGTTCTGTTTTGTTTTACAGTGATTTTGAGGAGAAAATTTATTCTGTAACAAATTATTCGCAGTTCTCATTATTGGATTCGGGTTTAGTGTTTGCATTGGGTGAAGGCGAATCCACTGGAGGAAGGGGAGGCTATGACACATTCAACTTTGCTGACATTGCTTTAATATAATTATTCGGCAATAATCCTGTTTATGAAACGCGGGTAAGATTAAAAAAAAACCACTTATTGCAAAAATCCATACTGTTCAGCAAAAATGACAGGCAAATCCTTGTCAGAAAAGACTTAGCAGGCATGCTTGACACTGAAGAGATTAATGATAAAAGTGAAACTTACGGATTTGAGGATAAATTAATAATGAATGCTTCATTAGAAGCGGATAAAATAATAAAATATGCCCTTAGCCGCAAAGACATAATGCTGGAAAAAGTAAAAGAATGCAGGGATAATGAATCTCCCCTGCTTAAAATAACTTTATTATTAAATTTGCCTTATGATTATTCTATTGGCCCTCTGTTTAATGTTGAATATTTCCAGCAAATAATGGGGAATTCTTATGCAAAGGATTAAAAAGTAATTGTTGATTCCTATTTATTTATGGTGATTGGCAGGATTATTGGCGGAAGCGTTGGCGACAAATTAATTATAAGATTGAAGAATGAGTCAAACGTGGACGTTGGGGATTTGTTAATTATTGAAGATAAGGGCTTGAAATTTTACGTTAAAGTCATTAACAAATCAATTGCTTCGCTTGTGCCAGGGCAGTTCATTGAGGAGATTGCAGGGCAGAATCTGGAGTATGACGAGAGTATTAACTTGTTTGATGAGAAGGAGCGTTTTTACCAGATTGCTTTTGCCAAAATTTTAACTATTGACAAGAACAGGTTTGTTCCTCCGAGGACTATTCCTTCTTTTTTTGCAAAAGTGAGCAAAGTCAGCAGTGATGATTTCAAATTCCTTGAAAAGAAGGGTGAGATTGAAATCGGCTGCTTGAGATTAGGGACTGAATCTTTGAAGAGCGTTAAGATTAAGCTTCCTGCAAAGGATTTAGTGTCGCACCACATGCTTGTAACTGCGGCAACTGGCAAGGGCAAAAGCAATTTTGTCAGGGTGTTCATAAGGGGTTTGCTGAAAACTGAGGGTTTTGCCTCCTTAATTATTGACCCTCATGCTGAGTATTACGGCAGCAAGGGCATGAAGGGCTTGTCGCACCTGCCTGACAGGAACAAGATTTATTATTTCACTCCGAGGTGGCAGGAAGTCATGGGCAGTTATGAGCTGAAAATTTTTGCAGAGGATTTGAAGCCCGCAGATTTTCACGGCATTATTGAATTGAGCGATGCGCAGAAGGAGGCAATGGATGCTCTGTATAAAGTGTACGGCGAGGTATGGATTAGGGCTCTTCTAGTGGACGAATCAATTAATAATATTTATGACAAATTAAGCAAGAATGTGAGTTTTGCAACTCTTTACGCGTTAAGAAGAAGGATTGGATACACTCTTGAATTGGAGGACGGCGAAAGCGGGTTAGTTTTTGACACCAGGAAAAGGGAAGGCACAAGCATTTTTGAAAAAATCAGGCAGGCAGTGAAGGACGGGAAGACTGTTATTATTGACACTTCATTATTGGGCAGTGAGGCGGAGAAATTAACAAGCGCAGGCATTGCGCGCAGGCAGTTCAATTTTTACAGGCGCACGAAGCAGTTGAATCCTGACGCTTTTGACAACTTGCCGGAATTATTAATAGTTTTTGAGGAGGCGCCGAGGGTTCTGGGTGTTGACGCGTTAAGGCATGGCACTAACGTTTTTGAGAAAATTGCAAGGGAAGGCAGGAAATTCCATATTGGAATCTGCGCAATTACCCAGATGCCCAGCCTTATTCCTAAAGAGATTCTGAGCCAGATGAACACTAAAGTAATTCTTGGCATTCCAGCACCAATGGACAGGAATGCTGTGATTGAGAGCAGCGCGCAGAATATAAGCGATGAAAGTGTTGAGATTCAAATGCTTGACAAGGGTGAGGCGATTGTTACAAGCCCTTTTATTGACTTCCCATTGCCTGTGAAGGTTTCATTTTTTGATGACTTAGTAAGAGAGGATAATAGTTATAAACGTGGTGGGAATCCTGAACTTGTAGGTTTATGAAAATTTTAATTTTCGGGGACACGCACTTGGGCAAGAGGAATTTTAAGATTAAACAGCGCGAGGAAGATTTTGAGAATGCTTTCTCGCAGGTTATAAATCATGCTTTAACCAGCAAGGTGGAAGCAGTTATTCATTCCGGCGACTTGTTTGACTCCGGTATTCCCAGCATTAGTACAATGATTTTCTGCATTAAGGAACTGGGCAAATTGAAAAATGGGAATATTCCTTTCTTCATCACTGCAGGAAGCCATGATGTGGGCTCTGGCGACAGTTTTCTGAGAGTGCTTGATGAATTGGGGTTAATCATTAATGTCAGCAGCAAGAAGTATTATTCAAGGGATGATGACGCGATTATTATTACTGGAGAGAAGAGGAACGGGGTTTTCGTGTGCGGTTTGCCTGGCAGGAATAACCAGATTAATGAAGTTCTGGAAATTGCAAGGATTAACATTCCGAAGAATTGTTTCAGAGTGTTCTTATTCCACCACATTATTTCTGACATTAATCCTTTGTTCAGCACTTTGAAGAAGAGCTGCCTGCCTAAGGGTTTTGACTTGTACGTTTCAGGGCACTGGCATGATTTTTTTGAAGCAAGTTATGAAGGGAAGAAATTGTTATATCCTGGCTCGACTGAGAGGTGTGATTTCAGGGAGATGCATAGTGACAGTAAGGGATTCATTGTTTATGACACTGACAATAATAATTTTAGTTTTGAAAAATTAAGCATCAGGAAGAGCATTATTTTCGAGATTAACTGCACTAATTTAATGCCTGACGAGATTATTGAAAAAGTCAGGAAGAAAATAGTGAAAGGAAATGGTGAAATGCTGTTCTTCGTATTGAAAGGCGGGCTGAAAGGAGGTGTTAAGTCTGAAATTAATCTTTATGAAATTTATGAACTCGCAGCTGAAATGAATTATTTGTTCTGCAAAATTTATACCGGCGCTTTGGAGAATCCCGAGGAGAAGCAGACAATAGTGCACAAGAAATCAATTAATGAGATTGAAAAAGAGTTTTTCAAAAATAAGGGTTTTAATAATAAGGAAACTTTATTGGCGCAGGAGATCATTAATGTACTGGGTTCTGGAAAATCTTCCCAGAATATTGAGGAGAAGATTAATAATATTATTTCATGGTTAAAGGGTGAAATGATATGAAATTGAATAGTTTGGCTTTGAAGAATGTGCGCTCGCATAAGGACAGCGTTGTCAATTTCGGCAAAGGGATTAACGTGATTACTGGCAAAACCGGGAGCGGGAAGTCAAGCATTTTAATGGGTGTGGATTATGCATTATTCGGATCATCCAATTATTCCAATGCTGAAATTATGAGAAGGGGGAGCAGGGAAATGGTTGTGGAATTAATTTTTGAACACGCCGGAAAAACGTATACTATTATAAGGGGCTTGAAGAAAAGCGGGAACAATATTGTTGTTGATTCTGATAATTTAAGGGTGCTTGAAAACGGCAAAGGGCTGAATATTATGCCCCGCTCTTCTGATATTGACATGGCTGTTGCTGAAATTCTGGGCATTCCTGAAAATGTCAAGGGTTCTGAAATGTTTCAGGTTATCAGCTACACGAAGCAGGATGAAATCAGGAAATTACTGGAAATGAGAAGGGAGGAGCGGCAGGAATACATT
>PEWF01000058.1 GCA_002779595.1 archaeon CG07_land_8_20_14_0_80_38_8
AAGTATGCGCCAAGCTCGGAGTAAACTGTATGGATCTTGGTTCAGAAATTCCAGTCACCAAAAAACAATTTTCACTTAACAATATCATGAAAAGAAAAAACATTGTTGGTATTACAGGTATTGGTTCTGTTCCAGGAATAGGCAACATAATGCTCAGATACGCTTCCGAAAAATTTGATAAAATAGAAAATATCAATTTAGGATTTGCCTGGGACTCAAACATGAAAGAGTTTGTAGTTCCATTTTCCATTGAAAGCGTGCTGGAAGAATTTACAGACCGCGCTCCAATAGTTGAAAATAAACATTTCAAATACAAGAATCCATTAAGCAATGTTAATAAAAGATATCATCGATACATAGGTGTAGAAAAAGAACTTCTTGTCAGGCATCCTGAACAGTATACTTTTCTGCATTATTTTGGCAAGAAAGGATTGAAGAATATTAAATTTTATGCCGGATTTCCTGAACATTCATTCGAAATGATTTTAAGCCTTATAAAAATCGGATTCGCAAGCAAGAAAGAAATAAATTATTTTGGTACAAAAATAAAACCCATAAACTTTTTAACACAAATGCTAAAAGAATTAAACATGCCAAAAGGATACACTGAAAAGGAAAACCTTTGGGTGCATATAACAGGTACAAAAAATGGAAAACGAAAGGATATTATGGTACAGTGTTTAGTGCCTCCATTAAGAGGATGGGAAAGCAGCGGTTGCAACATTGATACTGGTTTTCCTGCAAGCATCCTGGCTCAGATGATAAAAAAAGGAGTTATAACAGAAAAAGGATGTTTTTCCCCTGAAATAGGAGTTTCGCCTTCTATTTTTTTCGGCGAACTCAGGAAGAAAAAAATGCGGATTTATGAAAACGGGAAAATAATAAATTAATTAAAAATTCTGGCGCTCAGTCATGTCGCAGTTGATTATAATTCAGCAGTCAGCATTATTTAAGCCTAAATTTAAATAAACTTATTAAACAGTAAAGTTTATAAAAAGAATATTTTATGTTTATTTCTTGCAGCCATTAACCCTCAAAAAGGTAAAGGAGGAGTAAAGAAATTCTTTTTTTTTCCCTCCTTTACTTACTTTTTGAGTCATCGCAAACGTTTTAATTCATTAAAAACTTTCTAAGGAGTAATTATGAAATTTGCCGAATACTTCAATTATTTATGCTTAATACTATTATTATTATTCCAGTTCAATACTGGATTGGACTTAACGCACCATGTTCACAATGCGTGGCTGTTTCATGAAATGATTCTTAATCATGAATTTCTGGCTCATGACCCTTACTTACTGGAAGGAGAACAGTTAACGTTCACTTATGGAATAATTGCTTACCCTGTTGCAGGCATTTCATGGTTCTTATTCTCATTTTTCACTATCGACGTGTTAATGTTTATTATTACTATTGTTGATTTTTTAATACTCAGGGAATTATTAAAAAAAGATTCTTTACTGCTCGGAATTATCATATTATCATTAAGCTTTCACATATTGGGAGACACTTACGTTGCTCATTTTTCCAACATGCTGTTCTGGTTGGGAGTGCTGATGTTTTACAAGAAAAAGAATTACTGGCA
>PEWF01000060.1:0-2517 GCA_002779595.1 archaeon CG07_land_8_20_14_0_80_38_8
CCCGCCGCAGTCAAGAACATTATACCCTTCCATAACTCCTAATAAGAAAATGATTAGTGCAGAATCTTCAGGGCGGATAATTTGCGGGCCCCTCTTCATATTATTGAACAAGTCATGAAAGTCAGGATTAATTTTCAATATTTTAATGCCTTTGTGGGTGGTGATAATTTCTTTCCGCGAATTATAATCTTTCTTCCTGATTATTCCTTCATTAGTGTTAATGTCCTGCTCTAATTTGTCAGGATAAATTTTCTGCCTTTCCTTTGCGATTAATATTTTCATAATAATTACTGCAAGTAATTGCCTATTAATAAACCAAACCCTATTATTAAAGCCATTATTGCAAGGATTATGTAAGATATTATAGTCATATTTTGCGATAAACTTCTTTTCTTCTTTGGCTTAATAATTTGTTCCGGTTGTTCGGGCATTAATTGCTGGGCATTTTGCGGAGCACTTTCTGGGATTTCTTCCTGAACCTGCCCTGATTCAATATCTTTAATCAAGTCCTCCTGCTCCATAGATAATTTTAATAAGGTATTGTTCTTTTTTAATCTTTATGAAAATAATTTACGAGCCAGTAAGTTTTGAATTGAAAAACGAGAAAGCAATTATTGAACTATTGAAAAATGATTTCAGGAATTCTTTCATTGCCGCGACTGCGCAGTACAAGTCATTGCTTGCAGATTTGCCACATAAAAATAAAGGTGTTATTCTGGGTTGCAGGGTTAGCGCTGTTAAGAAATTCAAAGGTGACAGCATTGTTTTCGTCGGCGACGGAGTATTCCACGCGTTAATGCTTAAAAAAGAATTCAGAGACAGGAAAGTATTCATTCTTAACCCTTTTAACCTGAATGTGAAGGAAGTTTTTGAAGAGGATGTGAGAAAGTTTGATTTCAGGGAAGCAGTAAGTCTTGATTATTTGAAAAGGGCTGTGAAAGTGGGAATTATTTTGTCATCAAAGAGCGGGCAGTTCAGTCTGGACAATGCCCTGAGGATTAAGGAAAAACTGGAAAATGATGGCAAGAAGGTTTATTTGTTCCTGTTTGACAACGTCAACCCTGACGAGTTCATGAATTTCAAAGGCATTGACTGCTTAGTTAACACTGCGTGCCCGAGGATAGGAATGGATGATTACAAAAAATTCCCTGTTCCTGTTGTTAATGCAAATATTATCCTATGATGATGTTGTTCAGCACAATTGTTAAAGAGCAAAGAGGAGGTATTACTATGTTGTCATTGAATCCTCCTATTAATTCAACAGGCGCGAGTATTAATGAAGCTATTAATCCTGGGATGAAGCCGTAATAATAATTGACTATTATGAAGCATGAGATGAAGAATGCAGCAGTGCCTTCAAAAGTTTTCTTCCCGTAAATCTTGATTTTTCCGAAATAAAAACCGATAATTGTGGCGACTGCGTCGCTCACGCCGAGAACGAGGACGGAAACAGCAGCAACTTCTTGCTGGAAAAATAATGACGCTATTAATGCGCCGAATAAGAAGTAAAAAGAACCGTCACCCAATTCATTTTTCCTGCCAATGTTTGACAATAATTCCTCAACCACTGGAATCCTGTACTTTCTCTGCAGTAAGTACCTGAGATAATACAAGGCTATTAGTGTTGTTATTGTTACTGACTGGAAAAGTATTGGCGAAGAATTTAGTATGAAATACGCGATTATTACTCCGAACAAGGCATGCCATAACTGCCTTTTCAGTTCTTTCATTAACAAAGTGAATTATTATAATCTTTAAAATATTAATCGACAAATAACGATTATTTTTACCATGTGCTTAATGACAGGAGAAGTGCGCAGCTCGGAGGTATCAGCAGGTTGTCGTCAACAGGGGCGAATAATTCAATTAAAGAAAGCAGTATTGACACTAATACTGCCTGGAATAATGAGGTTTTAACGTAAATAATCAGGAAAGAAGATATGAAGAACGCTGTTGTTCCTTCAAAAGTCTTGTTCATGTACACTTTATTCTTTGAATTCATGCCCATCAGGGTACTCAAGCCGTCGCTCACTCCCAGCACTATCACTCCAAGTGCTGCATATTCTCTCGGGAAGAATAATACTGCAATGAATGCGCCTATAATGAAATTCATTGCACCCATCCCGATTTCCATTGGGCGGCCGAACTTCCTGAGGAAAGCGTCAAATAATTCAAACCTGTAACCCTTTAATAAGAATAATCTTATGATTAATCCTCCGCATATTATTCCTGTAATGAATGCCAGTAAGTACCTCTTCCTGAAATAAAGTATTAATAACCCCATTAATATCCCAAGAGTCATGTGGAATATTTTCCGCGGGTACTCTTTTTTGTGCTTCATAACAAGTTTTTAAAACGCTCTTATTTTTTATACATTATCATGAAACTAGTTATTCATTACAATAAGGATTTGGCCATTTTCGTAAAGGATGAGATGAAAATTTTAGCCTCAGATTTTAAGGAACTAGCTCCCGGCACCGGAATAGTTGAGGGTGATTATAAGAATTTGATTGTTAA
>PEWF01000060.1:2523-6928 GCA_002779595.1 archaeon CG07_land_8_20_14_0_80_38_8
ATTGCTTGAAAAAGTCAGCATTTTCATAGGTTACGAGAAAATTGATGCTTTCAAGAAAATTAGTTTTAAGGAATGGATTGACAGTGATGATTCTTTCAAGATTGAATGCAGCAACCGCGAAGTATGCATTGAATTGGGCAGGATAGTGCAGGACAATACTAATACCAAAGTCTTGCTTGAAAATCCTGACAAAGTATTAAAAGCTGAAATGATTAATGACAAAATACTTCTTTGCCTGGAATTATTATCCTCTAATTTAAGCAGCAGGGGTTACAGCATTGCCAACACTGAATTCGTAACTGCTGACGTGGCAAGGGCAATGGTTGACTTTTCAGGGTGGAATAATAAAGGTGTATTACTGGACCCTTTCTGCCATGAGGGGTACATTATTATTGAAGCATGCCTGAAATCCATAGGGGTGGGTGTTGGTTATTTCAAAAGTAAGGACTTGAATTTTAACGTTAAAGAGCCGAGAATTAAGGGATTAAAATCTGAATTAGAATGCTACTCCAATGATATGAAGGATTTGAAATTTGCAAAACAGCATGCTGCTCTTGCTAAAATTTTCAAATACTTGAAATTCGGCTGCCATGATCTGAAGGATTTGGACTACACTATGAAGGAAGACAGCGTTGATTTCGTAATAACTGCGCTTCCGAAGAATACGAGTATGGAGGAATTATTTTTCCAATTAGAGTACATTATGAAAAAGGAGGGAGTAGTGGTGTTGTTAACTGGCCAGGAACTGGATTATCATGAATTATATGATTTTAAATTAATTAATGAAACGAAAATTATGAACAAGTCATTGTTTAAACTGGTGAAGAAATAATGGTTAGTCTCAGCCAGGTTTTTCTTCATAATGAGCAAACCCTTAAAAGGATAGCGGATGCGTGCAGGATTAAGAATGATGATACTGTGTTTGAAATTGGAGGGGGGAAAGGGCAGTTAACCAAGTATTTGCTGAAGAGTGCGCGGAAGGTTTACGTGTGCGAGATTGACAAGAAATTAATGCCTTTCCTCAGGGAATTAAATGCTGAAATCATTAACAAGAATTTCCTGCAGGCAGTCATCCCTGATGATGTGACATTAATAGTGGGCAATATTCCGTACCATTTGAGCGGTAAGATTACAGAAAAAGTGTTGAAGCATAAAGTGAGAAGCGTCATAATGTACCAGAAAGAATTTGCCGAAAGATTAAACGCGCAGCCTGGCAGCAGAAAATATTCAAGGTTAAGCGTGCTAGTGCAGTGTCTGTCAGTTCCGAAAATTTTGTTCGGGATTAACAGGCATGATTTCAAGCCAGTTCCGAAAGTTGATTCATGCCTTGTGGAATTCACTCCAACAAAGAACGATTATGACAAGGGTTTTTTTGATTTTGTGAAAATATTGTTCCAGTTCAAGAATAAAAGCGTTAAGAACGCGCTAGTCAGCGGAAGAAGGCACTGGAGCAAGGTTCAGGACAAGAGGGAATTGAAGGATTTTATCAGCAAATTCACTGACAAAAAAGTGGTAAGTTTAAGCATTCAGGAATTAAAGGAGCAGCACGGATTATTCGCTGTTTGACAAACTTTTTATATTCTAAAATTCTATTTTAACATTATGAGTTTTTTATCCCCTAAAACGTTAGTGGAACGGGAGGAAGAAGATTTTAACACTAAGCGCATGATGAACCGTAAGATTTATCATGAATTAAACATAAGAAGCGGTGACCCTGAATTACTGAGAACGCAGGTTTTGGAATTAGTGGAAGACATGAGTTATGACATTATCATTAACAAGTTCACAAAATTTGAGGATTCAGAATTTAACAGCATTTTCGAGCAGGGGCGCCTGAAGCCTTTAAGGGCAGTATTGAATGCTGAGAAGAGAATCACGACAGGCTCAATGTTCCCGTGGTTATGGAAATTATGTCTGGGTTTAAGCATTGCATGCTTTGTGCTCTATTTTACTCCCCAGAGTTTTTTTGACAATTTCAACATAACAATTGAAAGCAATTATTTCAGCATTGCAGGATTATTACTATTAACTGCTTCATTCTTATTGTGGTATACCAGAAGGATTGACGTTTTAAGCATTTATTTCAAGGCAAGCGGGATTTACAATATTGAAGACAAAACCAGTGATTTTAAAGTCATACTAAGCGCGGAATCAACCTCATCAAAGGATGACGTGATGAAAAAATTGGACGATGAAGTTGCTGAAATTTTTACAGTAATCAGCAAAAAATACGTTAAAGAAACTGAGAAGAAAACTTCAATCCTTGAACTCAGCAAAAAGAACAAAAATCTTGACACTACAGTTATTAAAGGCATTAATGAAGTTGAGGATGATTTGCGCAATCTGGATTCAAGGCTTGCAACCGGTGAAATCAGCGAGGGAACGTACCGGGAAGTCAAAAATGAATTACTGGAAAGGAAGCGCAAGTTAGAGACTATTCTTGATTTAGTATGATGAATAAAAAGTCGCAAATTTATGCTGTCAGGGAAATTTTCCAGTTCGGCTTGGGGATAGTTTTATTGACGAGCGTGTTTTACATATTTTACAACAACATTATACCATTAGTTGCTGATTACGCACTGCAATTGGAGGCTGAAAATATTAACTCGCATATTAATTATCTGGCATCAAGCATTATTAACATTGCAGGAGAGGGAATGGTTAACTCCACCATTGTTTCAGAATACGAACTGCCTTACACTATAAGCGATTACTCTTACAGTTCCTACTTCTCAGGCAATAATTTGTGCACCATTATCAACGAATTAGGAGTCAACCAATGCTTTGAAATGACGAACCAAGATATTAATTATGCAGGAGTGTTTTTCAGCGGCGGAACCCTGACACTAAGATTAGTTAAGGATAATAACCAAATTAACCTTACAATGACTAATTAAAACACTAATCTTACCAGAAGAATTATTGCAAGGATTATAATAATCCACTTTATTAACTTGAATGCAACTTTCCCCAATAAGTAAACAAGAACTAAGCCGATTATTATAGTAATAAGTGTTGTCACGTCAGCGCTTAATACCACATTAAGGTAAGAATCATACCAGTTAGCAGTATTATTAACCATTGAATCATTAGTTTCAGTATTATTCTGCGCAAAAACCAAAGGCAGGAACAATAAACACATTAATAATAATTCTTTCCTCATAATTTTCAGCCAACAAATAATTTATACTTGTCAAGATTGTCCAATTCCATTTTAATCCTCTTGATGATAATTTCTTTAGGATTAGGCATTAATGATATCCTATTGCTTATGTCCTCAAAACTTTCAAAAGGCTTCTCTTCCCTTTGTTCAAGAATTTCCTTCATATGCTTTTTCCCGACTCCCGGCAGTATTTCCAGCTGGTGCAGCCGTATGCTTATTGAACGCGCATTGTTGAAGAAATCAATCCACTTTTTCGGGTTCTCATCGATAATACTCTCCAATACTTTGTCAAAATTTATTTTTGCAGTGCTAGTAAGTTTTGAGTAGTCAATCTTGCCAATAACGTGATGAACCTTATCTCTCTTATCAGGGCCTATGTAAACGTTCTCCATAGGGCTAAGCACCACGTTCCTCTTGGGCACGAGCTCCAATAATACTAAATGCTCTTTTCCTATAACCTGCGCTGTTGGAATCCTCCTCCCTTCAAAAGGATGCCCGTGCTGCAAAAATTCCAGCACAACCGCGTAATCCTCTTTTATGTTTAAAGTATCTCTCATCATTAGTAAACCCACCGCTGAAAATTTTTTTAGCGTTATAAATGATGCGCCGCGCATTCAAATATTTTTTCAATCTCCTCATCAGTGAAAGGAATAACACTCATTTGCAGAATCGTTTTCAAATCGTCTTTGTCAGACGGTAAAATATCAATAATTTTAACAATTAATTCCCCTTTCAGCTTCGTAAAACTTAATGCTTCCAATTCTTTTTTCAAGGATTCAACCTGCGCTGTTTTCAATTTCTTGTAAGAAATTACGTGCTCCTTGGTTAGTTTCTGCTCCATTTCCAAATCCTTCCGGTCCTTAAGAATATTCTTTACTTCTCTCATTGTTACAAAATTTTCCTCAATAACTTCGAAATTCATAATCTTTTCAAGTGCACAGGCAGCACGAACACGTCCTTTTCCTTGTTCAAGTCCTTAACCCTTACCCTGTACGCTTCACCCCTCTTTTCAACCACTATTCCTGACTTTTTCATAAACCTTCTGTGAATAAGATTCTTCTTGAAGCCCGGCTCCACATTAATTAGCACGTTATCCCCGACTTTGAATTCCTGCAAATATTTTACAACACTTATTTTTCCCTTGGTTCCTGTCTTCTTTTTCAGCTTATCCCTGGTATTCTGCTGCGGACCATGGCATCTTGTTACCATAATTATTCACCTAATTTTTTAATCTCTTTTTCA
>PEWF01000054.1 GCA_002779595.1 archaeon CG07_land_8_20_14_0_80_38_8
TTACAATTTCATTCTCTGATATCTTCTCTGAAGATAAATACCTTAAAATATACATTACTTTTCTAGCCACTAAATAAACTCCTAACTTACGATCACCGGTTAGATTTTGAAATTTATCATTTGGTTCTATCCCTCCCTCTTTATCGATTTTTAAGTAAGGTTCTATTATTTCTTTACATAATTTTAGGTTTGGAGGGGTTGCTTTAAGGAAAAAAGAAGTAATTACTATTCTAGCAATACCTTACAATCCGTATCACCCAGAACCCTACATTAGATTTACAATACAAGGTGTTTTAGATGAAGAAAAAGAATTATATGTAGCTGAAAAATTCTGGAATTTATTAGGTGGAGAAGGAACTTATGAAGAAATTCTAAAAATATTTGATGAGATCGGAAAAGAATTTAAAATTAAGATACAAGACAAAATAAAAGAAGCAGCCACGAAAACAGATTAGTTATTTATTTTTCATATGAAATATTGTTTCTGCATAAGGTTGCTTGTCCCTTTCAGTCCTGTTAAGAACGGGCCTTCTGAATCTATTTACTATTTTGAGCCCGCTTTTTTCTGCAATTTTCTCGTATAAGTTGTGTTTATCATTTGCAACAATAAAAAAATCTCCATCTTCTTTCACAAATCTCTTTATATTTAGTAATACTTTACTAATACCCTCAACGTACTCGTCTTGCGCTTGCTGCCCTTTACCTTTAAACAAAGGACCAATTTCTTCATCATCAAACCTTTCAATATTAAACAATTCATAAGCGTAAGCATGCTGCTCATGATAATTAATCTGGCCGACATAGGGAGGAGAAGTAAAAATGCCATCAATTTTTTTACTCTTAAGAATTTTGGCAAATTCTGAATTTTTATCTTTAATTTCTTTAACTATGTCTATATTCCTTGAATCTCCTTGTATAACCTCTGAAAAAACATCTTTTTTTAACGAATCAAAATCTTCCAGTCTTCTGATAGTGTCCTTGGTATACCTATCCAAGTGTTTTATTATGTTGTTTATGGGTGTGCATATTTTTTTATGTTTAAAACAATAATAAGGTTTTTCCTGCACTTTCTTTAAAGTTGCAAGATCAAAATGGGTAGTAGCACGGCAGGAACGGGCAACCCTGCTTAAAATAACCCTTAATAAATTCTGAATTTTAGAATCTTTGATATTATTAATTAGAGTTAAGTAAAAGAAAAGTTCTTGTCTAATCTGTTTAGAAAACCAAGTTTTGAGGAAGGAAGGCATTTCACTTTCATTAGCTAATCCATTTTTTTTAATTTCATTAATAATTAATGATTCATTTTGTTTCAAAAACGTGTTTAATCTCAACTCGCTGTATTTTTCCTCATCCATTATTCCGTTTATAAATTTGAGTTTAATTTCAGGATTGGGAAAAAAATCTTTATTAAAATCTGACATTTTTTCTTTTAATAAATGATAATTAGACTCATCAAAGTGTTCTTCACTAAACTCTTTAGTTTTTTCTAAACAATCCAGCAAAATTTTAGTTATTTTTTCAATATTATAATTATTTAATTTAACCTCGGAAATTAAACAATTAAAATTTGATATGTCAACACCGATTGAATGGATTCCTATTTCTTTTGATTGAACTAAAGTGGTTCCACTGCCCATAAAAGGATCAAGAACTATATCCTCTTTCTTAAATAACACTTTGGTCTTAAAATTATCCGTTTTATCATTAAGAAAATACTCAACTAATTGAGGAATGAATTTCCCCTTATAAGGATGCAATCTATGAACATGTTTTGTAGTACTGGCTTCCCTTAAGTGTTCAAAAGACAATTTCCAGTTTAAATCCTCTCCTAATTTTCTTTTCCATACTCTTTCTTTCATTAATATATTCTCATAATACTCCTTTAATTCCTTAATATTAATAAGAATATTATTAAAATCATCAGAATACTTTGAAATCTTTGCATAGTTAACAAGATAACAAATATTAGAAGGTATTACTTCCCTTTCTAAGAAAGTCGAAGCCCATTCAGCAGCCTTTTTAGTATTAACCAGTTCAGCCATCTTAGTCATAATATAATTTCTTTGTTTATAAATAATATTATAAAAATTCCTTTATTAATCCTTTTTATTGCTTGCGTATAATATACTGTTTTTTCTTTTTAGAAACCTTTATTTTATGTTGTTTATTCCTTTTTAAGTATGGATACTGAGGGTTTGATTAGGCAGTTGAAGTCTTCTAACTTATTTGCTAAATGCTCTTGCGGTGAGGAGTTTAAACTGTCTGATGCTCTTCTTTTTGATGGCATGAAACCTTTCCCTAATGAGGCAAAAGAGGTTCAGGAAATGCTTTTAAGAGATTTGAAGGATAGGGAGGCAAATTTAAAGAAGAGGAAGAAGCTCGTTAATGAAAAAGCTCAGATTACTACTGCTGCGGTTAATATAGGCAAGGAGTTAGAGAAAGTTTTGCCTACTTTGAAGGATTTTAAATGGAGATTAAATGATTCAAGGTTCTTAAATGACCCGATTGATTTTGTTATCTTTAACGGCCTTTCAATAAACAAGATTGATTCTATAAGTTTTGTCGAGGTTAAAAGCGGAGGCGCAAGATTGAACAGTCACCAGAAGGCCGTAAAAGATGCAGTAGAAGATAAAAGAATAATTTATGAGGTTTACCAATGAAGGAATTATTTAAAGAATTCAGCGAATTCAGAAGAATACTCTGTTTGTGCCCTTGTTGCGGTGAAATAGTCAGAGTTTCAGATTTACACATTTATGCAAAGAAGCCAATAATCAATACTTGGTTGGATAATTTTGAAAATAAAAATTATAAATTTGGAACTAAGGAGAATAAATTTGAAGAACAAGAAGCAGACTTAAGAAGAAAAGCTCAAGAGAGAGGGAGAAAACAAAGCCAGGAAATATTAAACAAGTTCTTCAATGATCATATGACTCCTGCTTTTATAAAATTGAAATTAGATCCTGTGGATATAAAACCAGTATTTAATCCAATAGATTTCTTGGTCTTTAACGGGATGAACACAAAAGAAACTGTTGATAATATAATGTTACTCTCAAAGGAAACATCAAATGAACAATTAAACTGTCTTAGAAACCAAATTAAAACAATAATAGAAAAAAAACAATATGATTGGCAAGTAACAAGAATCTCACAAGAGGGAGCGGTTGAGTACGAATAAATTATTTAATACTTTGGTTATTTTATTGAAAATAAAGGAACTTTTACCCAAAGAGATTATAGTTTAAGCTGATGTAATATACTAAAAAGAGGTGAATAAAATGAATAGAAAAAATGTAACATCCAGTAACATAAGGTCTATAGGTTATGACGAACAAGCAAAAGTTTTAGAAGTTGAATTTATTAGCGGGGCAGTGTACCAGTATACAGGTGTTTCGCTTATAATTTTTAATGGACTTATGAATGCTGGTTCTCATGGAACTTATTTTCATAATTTTATACGTGACAAATTTCATAACATTAGAATAAAGTAATTATTTATATTTAATCCTCTTTTTTCATCTTGCTGGGGTACAGCCTGTTGGCTTCTTCTTTCTCGGCGTACTTCTTTATTAAATCAAGTTCTTCCTTGTTCCAGAGCTTGTCCTGCATTATCTTGTTCAGTCCGTAAATGTCAATGTCAGCAATCTCATCCCACTTCCTCAGCCTCTTCAATAAGGCAATCAATTCCTCACGCTCAGCACTGCCCTTGGCAGGGAACTTGAACGTGTCAAAAATGCTCACACGAATCTTATTATTGGAGCCGAACACGACGTTCACGCCTTCCCTCTTCGCAAACACTACGAGCGCGTCTTTGAGCTTGTCCAGTTCAGCATCCAACCCCTTAGTCAATTCCCGCTTCTTCTCCGACAACTCAACATACTTATTAACGAGTTTCACGCCAGAGTCTTTCAAATACTCATTCACGCCCTTACATTCCAGCTTCGCAAGATGGCTCCACTCCGGACAAATACTCCGGTACTGGCACCAGTCACACAAAGCACTCTTATTAGGCCTGAAATCAGTGGTGGATTCAATCCTCTTAATCAAAATAATAGTGTCTTTTCGCAGCTGTTCCAACTGCTTATTAGTCCTGGTAGAAGTCACGGCTTTGTTGAATGCGAGGAAGTGCCATTTTAGGACAATCTTCTTCGCATCCCTGTAATCATTCATCACTGCCAACTGGTACAGCGCTAACTGCCTGTCACCATCCAATTGGTCCTGAATCTTCAGATGACTATTAGTCTTATAATCAACAATGTGGTACTCAGTATCATTCACGCACACCAACCTGTCAATAAAACCCTGAAGCTTATACTCACCCTCTTTGTCCAAGTTAATAACAACCCTGCTCTCCAAACCAATAGTAACACCGTCATTGAAAGGGCAGTACTTCTCATAATAATCACTGATAAACTTCAAACCTATATTAAAATAATTCTCAGGACCATACTCCTTCCTGACAACAACAATGCCGGGATTCCAATTCTTATCCCACAAAACCCTGAAAAAATTATGCAACTCCTTCAAACTCGGCACTTTCTGAAACTTAACATCAGTATACAACTTCTGCAAAGTCTGATGAACCATGTCACCCATGAAAGCCTCAATACTAGTAGAAACGTCAGTCTTAACCCTGTCCACGTAATGAAACTTGAACTGCAAAGGACAATTCTCAAACGAAGACAAGCGCGAGTGGGAATAGATTGGCATAAAATAGTAAATAAGAAGAGGAAATAAAAGCTCTTCTATATCTTTTATAGTAGTTTTATCAGGCTTAAATAAGCTTCAAATCCATGATTTTTGTTATTACCTCCATCTCATAAAAATTTATATTCAGTCTTTCTTTTCTTAAATATTTGTAACCCCTTCACTAACTTCATTATATTCTCTAAAAAGTAACAGATTAGTATCCCAAAACTTATTATTCCCTATCTGTACAAGCGAAGGAAGAATAAGTTTTTAAATAAAGATTTTTAGAAAACATGTATATATGTTTAAGGAAAAAATTTACAATATCTTTGTCGGCCAATCTGGTGTTGGGAAGTCAACGTATTCTGAATTCATTGTTGATAATAATTATTGAATTGCTTCCAGCACTATTTTGAAAGAAGAGCTTGTTAAGAGATGTCTTGAAATTAATCATGATAATTTTCATAAAGTTGGAATGGAGAAAATAATGGAGGATCCTGCATGGCAAGCCAAACAAGTTGTTGAAAGAGCAAAAAATAAGAATTTTTTCATATTTGATGGACCAAGAAGCCCTTATGAAATAGATTATTTTCTTCAAAACTATTCGAAAGTTAATGTTGTTGGTTTTTTTGCTCCGAAAAAATTAAGATATCAAAGAATTATTCAAAGAGAAAAAAATGATATGAGTTACTTATCATTTATAGAAAGATGTGCAGATGAAGTGCTTGATGCGGGTTTACATAATTGTCTTAAAAAAGCCAATGTAATAGTTATTAATGGGGGTGACTCTCTTGAAAAAGCAAGAGTACATGCAAATGATCTTAAAAAAGTTTTAATAGGGGAACTTATTTCAGATTCAAATGATTTTATCAATTATGATAAAATATCAGAATCAGATATTATTCAAAATTTCCAAAATTTAGAAAATGAGTTAAGTAAATTTGAATATGCAATCTTTAATGATCGGCAAATAAAAGATTTTATTCAAGTATATTTGAAAGTAGAAGAAACTATTTTGAAAATGTTTAGAGAAGGAAGTTTAGAAGCAAATTTTTTTGATATAACTGGAGCGAAGTGAAAAAATGAAAGTAAGAGCAACATCATATGATTATGTTGAATGGAATGTCCAGCCTTTTTTACCAGGTAAATTATTTTGGCAACCAGACAATAATTTAAAACAAATAAAAAGTGATAAAAATTATATTAAACTACAAGTTCCTAGTAGATTAGATCCAGTAGTACTTGACTACGCTAAATTGCATCCTACTTCTGAAGAAAATGATTATAAAGCAGGAGCTGTTGGCTTTGGAGTAGGACTTTATACTCTTGCGGAAATAACGCTTACAGATAATCCTGATATTGAAGCAAAAGGGGATTCTCCTCTTGTAGCAAAACACATTGCTTCAATTATGAAACAAACTACTAAATATGAAGGAGGATTTTCAATATCCTGCAAAAGTCACAATTATAAACATATGGGTTTTTCTTCTACAGGATCACTTAGTAGTGCAGTTGCTAATGGAATAAATATTCTTTTAGGAAATCCATATACTGATGATTCATTAGTA
This sequence comes from archaeon CG07_land_8_20_14_0_80_38_8, assembly GCA_002779595.1. GTDB lineage: Archaea > Nanobdellota > Nanobdellia > Tiddalikarchaeales > Tiddalikarchaeaceae > CG07-land. The sequence goes on from PEWF01000054.1 coordinate 6,258, forward strand.
AAACTTGTTGCACATAATTATGCAGAAGATAGTGAATTAAAAGAAGGATATCTTACTCCTGGCATTTCTACAGGTAGCTCAGGTCATATAGCTCAAAAAGGAGGAATTACAGTTGTTTCTTCTGATTGTGAATTAATAATGCGTCGTCCAATTCCTGAAGGAACAAAAATTGTTTATGGTGTTCCACCAATTGAAAGTGGAGGTAAAGGACCCGAAACATCAGATGTTGATGTTCATTCTTTGTCTTGGATTAGACACATTGACAGATTCAATGCTGCAAAGGTATGTTATTGGATTTTAATGGATTTTATGCCTGCAATGAATCAAGGTAACCTAAAAAATATGGGAAATGTATTGTATGACACAATGTTTTGCGGGTCAAAAGGAGCTCCTCTAGCTCCAATGCATGGTGGAGATTTATTAGGTGTTATTTTTGAACAAAGAGTTTCAGGAGTGGAAACATGTTTTATGTCTTCAGCAGGTCCCGCTCTAGTGGCATTAACGCAAGATAAAGAAGAAGTTGCAGAAAGAATATTTGAAAAATATAATTTTAAAACTTTTAAAACAGAACCTGACAATCAAGGATCGAATGTTTTATTAAAAGAATAAAATTTATTTTTAAAA
>PEWF01000117.1:0-2375 GCA_002779595.1 archaeon CG07_land_8_20_14_0_80_38_8
ATTGAGCAGACAATTTTGAAATTGGAATCAGAAAAGGCATAGTTATTTGACGATTAAAGAATTAAAAATAGTGATTAATCCTATTGAGGAACATGACAATTGAAGCAACGCTTGATTTGGTAATTGTCCTTAATGATTTCAAGACAAAGGAAGGGAAAAAGTACATCAAAAGTAAAGCCAAGGAATTCGGGGTTAAAACTTCATGGTATTTGACTGAGAAGACAACGAGAAGGATAAACGGAATCTTTGGCAAATATTACTGAGTTAAGAAAAACCTTTAATTGCACTAATTTATTCTTATTTCTTGTTTTTTGGTGGTAATAATGGGCAGGACTAAAATTTTTTACAAGTTTTATGAAAAGAATAAGCCAGTATTGCTGTTTCTTCATGGAATGTCAGGCGACCATACAATGTTCAGGCACCAGATAAAACATTTCAGCAATGATTATTCAGTGCTTGCTGTTGATTTAAGGGGGCATGGCAAATCGTACCGCCCGTTAAATGAGGTGGATTACGGGCTTGACAAAATGCTTTCAGACATATTATCAGTCCTTAAAGAATGCAGAGTTAAAAAGCCAAACATTATTGGTTTCAGTTTGGGGGGTTACTTGGCGCTGCATTTGGCGTCAAGGATTAATACGGGCAAAGTAATAGTTATAAATCCTGCTCTGGGAAGAGAATTAGTAAAGAAATCATACTTATTCAAAATCAGCATTGCACGATTTGTTCCGAAATTTGTCCTTAAAATGTTCAAAAAAACTGATGATTTGTCCGATTATTGCGGAAAACTTGAACTTTATGCAAAATTATTATTAAAAACTCCTCTGCATGTTTCCAGAAAAATAATCAAAACCCAGAAATCAATAAATGACTTAAAAATTAAAAAGAAGTTTTACATGATTCAGTCATTGAATGATGAAATACTTAATTACAATAATGTTGGGGAATTATTTGACTGCGAGATAGAAAAAGTGAATGGTGTGCATTACGTTATAAACGAGCATCCTGAACAAATCAACAAAATTATAGGAAGATTCCTTGAAAAGTAAGTTCTTTCTCCAGATTAACCCCTTTGCCCACATAAGTTCCGGGCAGTAATATGCAGCCGTCAGGGATTACTGCATTATCGCTGATGTGCATTATGCCTGTCATGAAACCATTAATTTTGCCTTCAATATAGTAATGGTTTGCCATTATAACATTATCGCCTATTTTGACGCTTCTGCCGATAGTTGACAAGTCAGGGTTGACGTATTCAATGTAAGGATTGGTTCCAATCCTGGTGCCTTTGCCAATCTTAAATCCTACCAATCTGTATAATGAATTTTTGAAATCTCCGTTTGTCAAAACTTTGCCGATTAAACTGCCCGTGACTTTAGTCCATAATAATTTTCCAACACTCTGGGGAGCCACTGACCTTTTAACGCTTGAACCAAAATCAGTAAACATGCAGGAGAGCACCGGCTCCTCACTCATGATAATGTCCTGCAAAGATTCTTTCGAATACTCGCAGTAATCTTTCTTTAAGGGTTTGTCAGGAGATATGTAAAGCCTTTCACTGCCTGCTGATTTTGAAATGAAAACGTCCCTGTTTTTGTACAAATTTTTCCTCAATCTTTTGGCAACCTGTTTTGTTATCCTGTAAAGTCTCCATCTTGAATTTGATAATGATTCGGGCAGTTTGTCATGCTTGTAAATTTTGTTGGAAACAACAGAATCCGGCTTAATTATTCCTTTTACTTTTTCCCTGACGCCAATAATTGAATTGTCACCAATAACAGTGCCGGGACTGATTTCTGAATAAGCGCCAATCAGGCAATTATTGCCTATTTTTAAATGCCCCACTTCAAGCGAGTTATCCTCTGGATTGTAATAATGAGTCATTACTTTTGCCCCTCCGCCGAAAAAAGTCTGCTTCCCGATGACTATTTTGCGCAGGGAATCAAGGATTGTATCTTTGTAGTAGCCCGGCGCTCCGATAAAACAGTAAGGCGCGATTACAAGACTTTTGGAATCAAGCATGACGCCCTTGCTCTGCAAAATCGTGTTTTTTAAGCGTGCAATCGGGTGCCAATTCCAGTAATTATGTTTAATATATCCTTCTTTTTCTTCCAGCAGTTCTTCAATATTGTCCAAATCGTAGAATTTGCAGGACAAAATTCCTTTTAATTCAGGAATTTCATAACCTGTCTTTGCATTGTCGGGTTTTATTTCAAGAATTGCGCCATTCTTTTTTATATTAAATCCATTAATTCCTTCGTATAATCCTTTGATTGAATTAATCACATCATCTTTTTGAATCATTGGTAGAATAAGATTAATAACTTAATTAATAAAAGTTTTGATGCATCAAAAAAGATAAGATTTAAATAATC
>PEWF01000117.1:2430-6840 GCA_002779595.1 archaeon CG07_land_8_20_14_0_80_38_8
CACAACTGACGCCGTTATGGTGAGGAACCTCTGCCCACTGAAACCCGCTGTTAGTGCAGTGTAAGGACTGCATTATTAGCCTGTTATCAGCAGAAAAATCCCGCAACTCATCAAAGGGCTATGATAACAATGTTTGAGCAAATGAGTGTTTTGCGGTTGGAAAAGTTAACAGGAGCGTTTGAGGTGCAAGCACGAATTGTGCGCTTAGTTGAATGTTGTGAACCTTCAACCCTATTCATTTTAGGGGGGGGTTACAAAAGGCAGGGTATTAAAAACTCCTTGAAATGAATCACTCACTGCTTTTTTTCAATTATTATTGTCCTGCCTATTTTCTTGACAATTTTTCCCGGCAATGAGATTAATTCTTCATCAGTGAACTGCGCAGTTTTTAAGAACTTGATTTTAATAATTTTCTTCTGCTCTAACAATTTTTTTAAGTGCTTTAATATTTCAGGAGTTAATCCGTTCTTGCCGATATTAACAGTTGTTATATTACTTATTTGCATAATTAAACCTCTTAATTTTCCCGCACGCTTTGCAAGTGACTATTCTTAACTTATTCTTTAACCTGACTGTGCAGTTCTTCCCAGGAATTAAGTATTCGCCGCAGTTTTTGCATATCCATCTCTTGTATTCGCGCGGGATTGGAAGCCCTGTTTTCATGCTCAGCTTCTTCGCCAGGTAAGTGTATCTTTTGGCTTTGTCAGGATATTTTCTGCACATCTGCATTAAAATTTTAATCCTTTCAAGTCCTATCCTCTGGTAATCCTTCATAATCAGTTAATTTTTTAAACAATTCCCTATCTTATATATTTTGTTCGCACCGGTGGTGTAGTGGTAGCATTTTAGCCTTCCAAGCTGACGACTCGGGTTCAAATCCCGACCGGTGCAGATTCTCTTTAAAAACCTTTAAAAGGAATAGGATAATCTTATTCTTTTATGAAGATTAGGGACAGATTAAGCGTTGTTTTGATCAAGAATAAGAAGATCACTAACCCTACTTTTGTTATTGGTTTTCAGGGTGTTGGCCTGGTTGGGACTATGGCTGCGCAACACTTGGCTGACAATCTGGACTGCGAATTAATAGGGCACATCCAGTCAGAATATCTGCCTCCTATTGCAATACTTCACCAGAACAGTTTGACTTTCCCCATAAGGATTTATTACAGCAGGAAATATAATCTTGTAATAATCAGCAGTGAAGTTCCTGTCACAAGCGAATTCGCTTTCGAGATGAGTTATGACATTACTGAGTTGATGAAAAAGTTCAAGGCAAAGCAGGCAATAGTTTTGGAAGGCCTGGTCACAAAGGATGATGAGCCTAATCAGAAGAAAATTTCTGGAGTTCCAAGCAATGAAGTTATGAAGAAATTCCTGAAAAAGAATAATATTACTATTATTGAAAACGGTGCCATATTAGGAGTTGCAGGCTCAATATTATTGTCAACTATTGAGAAAAATATTAACAGTTGCGCTTTAATGGCAGAAAGCCATGTGAGCATTCCTGACGCTATTGCTGCAAGCTCCATTATTAAAAAATTGTCAGACATTATCGGCTTCAAGATTGACACGAAAGATTTGGAAAAAAAGGGCGACATGATTGAGAAGAAAATAAAGGATATTATCAGCAATATGAAGAATTACAAGACCAGCGAAGATTCAAAAATATTATACGGTTAAAAAATGTTAATCATTCTTGATTTGGATGGGACTTTAATAAACAGCCAGAAACAGCACCTGAACAGTTTCATAAAAGCATTTACAAAAGCAGGCTATTACGTGAGCAAGGAAATGCGCGACGAGATTAAAACCAAGTTCGGACGCCCTTCGCGCGAGATTATCCGCGAACTCCTGCCCAACATTAATGACTTAATGGTTAAGACAATAGGGCAGTCCATCCTGCAGGTATTATTAAAGGAAGAATTTGACAATGTTACATTAATTCCCGGAGCAGAAGAATTCCTAAAGGACAACTGGCAAAACAATGAATTAATACTTGCAACTAGTGCTGACAAAGAATTTGCTTACAAAATACTTGACAAATTCAATATCAGGCAATACTTCAGGCGCGTGATAACGAATGATGACATTTCCCGCCCAAAGCCTAATCCTGAAATAGTATTAAAAGCATTGGAATTAAGCGGTTACAGCAGGAATGATGCAGTGTTTATCGGGGACACTATTTATGATTATGAAACTGCAAAAAATGCGGGCGTGAAATTCATAGGCGTGCTAAGCAACAGTTTATACCCTGACAAATTAATCAAAGCAGGCGCTGAAACAGCCAATAACTTAACAAGCGTTAATGTATGAAAAAAAGATTAACTTGCCAGTAGTAACATTTTAAAAGAGATTTTTCTCATTTATTCTACTATGACAACATATTATAGAGGAACTGCTATTGTAATCACGGACAAGGGTATTCTTGTTGGAAAGGAGAGGACTGACAGAAAATATTCTCTCCCTGGAGGACAATGCGAGTACAATAATGGAAGAAGGGAAAGCAGGAAGAAAACTGCAATAAGAGAGTTGAAGGAGGAAACTGGATTAGAAGCAGTTCTTACTGAAGAAATAGGGGAAGTTATTACTATTAATAATAGAGGACAGACTAATCATAAAGTTTATTTAATTAAAGCAGAAGGAGATTTGAAAATGATTAATAATAATACAGCAAGAGCAGCAGACAAGAAAGAAATTGAAAAATTAGGTTTCTTCAGCATAAATAAACTTAATCAACCGGACACTTCAAAGTATCAGGGACACATTTACGCATGCCTGAAGAAATACATGAACGAAGTAAACAATAAAAGAATAAATTGGAGAAACTTCAAATCAGACATTAATTTTAAATAAATAATTTATTTTAAATGTTCTAAAATCACTGCGAGCAGATTCTTCTTGTACTTTGCATCTGTTCTAAGCATTGCTTCCGCGAGTTTAATGTCAAGAAAAGGGTATCGCAGATTAATATTGAAGTGTTTGGCAATGTAATAATAATGAACTGGATTAACTGCGTCATGCAATAATAAACTGGCGCCCAAGTCGCAAATAATTACTTTCAATCCTTCTTCATTTGCTTTCATGCACGCAAAGTAAAACTGCACCAAATCAAAATTATTGCTTCCTGTTAATTCTTTAACTTTTTTCAAAGCTTCTGGCGCTGATTCTTTGGAATAAGACGGATTAAGCAGTACAAAACTTGTTTTTAAATCAGTGCATAATTTGATTATTATTTTTGTTTCAGTATTGCCTTTGTTCATAATGCCAAAACTGCCAAGATTGTATACTCTGATGCTTATGCTTCTGAATAATTCTTTTGCAAAAACTTCAATCATTTCTTCATAAGATTTGAAAAATTCTTTTTTAGGGATGGAACTTTTGTCATGCAGTACTAAATTATTATTTTTTAAATCAAATTCTAACAAAGCACCAGTGCTTAATTCCTTGCCTTCTTCCATCTTTTCATCACTGAATGAGAAAAAATCATTATTGTTTGAGTAGAATATTGGGCAGGAACCAGCCAAGTCACGCAGCAGGAATAATTTATCACCTTTTCTGTATGCTATTGAATAATCTGCATTCATTAATTTTAATGCGTCAAAACCTTTAAGCATTAATAATCTGAGGAATATTTCATCATCACTTCTTGAATCATTTGCGAATTTGTATTCCTTCATTAACTGGAAATAATTGTACAATGCCCCGTTTAATAATAAGGAATCATTATTAATTGTTATGCCTGGTTTTATTGACAGTTTTTTATTCTTTTTGTCATAAAATGCTCTGAACTCCACGAAAAGGATTAAAAACCTTCTGAGAATTAAAACTTTATGAAAAAAATAGCCGGCAAGAAAAATGAGATAATCCATGAAGACTGGAACAGACTAACGCTTATTGACGGTTTCCAGAGTTTTTTTAACGGGATTGTAGCTCCTTTTCTTACAATTTATTTTAATAATTTCGGCGGACTGGAAGCAGTTGGTATCAGCGTTGCAGCATTATACATTATTAAAGGGCTGGTTTCATGGGGAAGTTCAAAAGTTTTAAACCACAGGGATATGAAGAAAGTATTCCTTTTCGGGCAAATATTTGAAGGTATCAGAGTAGTCTTATTCATTTTCGTGCAGAACATACAGGGAATTATTGCATTGCAGTTAATCGGCGGAATCACCGGAGGTTTAATAGTGCCTGCTTATAATAAATTATACGTTAAAGTTGCAAGTGACGAGCCGGATAATGCTTACAGGTATAAAACTGCAGTCACTAATTTTTCAATAGGCTCCAGCGCTATTATTGCAGGTTTTTTAATTAATTATTTAGGATACGAAATTGCTTTCATAGCATGGGGAGTTACTGAAATTGTTTACGGCATATACTTTTATTTTGCTGTTTGAAAAAATAAAGTGTCGC
>PEWF01000096.1 GCA_002779595.1 archaeon CG07_land_8_20_14_0_80_38_8
TTTTTGATTATATCACGTCTAAAGACTCATATTAATTTCTACTATTGTAGATGAAAAAGTTTATAAAGAATCTTATCCCGTGAATAATTAATTCCTTTAAGTAGGGATTGCGAGGTTTTAAAAAAATGGAAGACGAAAAATGGGACGATTACGACGACGATGACAATGACGACGTTGATGACGATGACGACGACGAAGACTTGGGCAGCGACGACGAAGAATACGAGTAATCCAATCTCGTATCAAAGTTTTTGAAAAAACCTTTTTTTTATTATTTTTTCTGAAAAAGCAATATTTATAATCAGATTTTACCCTTTCTTTAATTATGGGTCTTGAATTCAGGATATCTGATAATTTCAAATTAAAATTAGCAGCGAACAATGAAATTCATATTTACGCTGGCGACAGAATATTCAGGCAGGACAAGTATTTGCTAAAAAGCGTGCAAACAGACAAAATGAACAGGCAGGCGCTGGACAAATCATCAGAAATGAATGCTCTTACTGAAAAAGAATTTTTGGAGTATTGCTCCAATTTTAAGAAATGGTACGAGAATGATGATAACACTCAATTGCACAAGAATATAAGATTCCAGTTACTGAAAGAACTGTCAAAATATGGTTCCCATGCAAGAGAAAGATTTGAGGAGGAAATGGCAGTCAGGTTAGGCCCGGAGTACGAACCCGCAATGGATTATTCAAAAAATAAAGTCCTGCTTGAATTATTGGAATTGCCTGATGCGAGTTTTGCAGGGATTAAGGAAATAAATCTGAGTTTTATGAATTTATCAGAAATTCCCGAGCAAATTTACAAATTAAAGGATTTGGAAATATTAAAATTGTACAATAATAATCTTGAAGAAATTCCTGAAAAAATATTTGAACTGAAAAATTTAAGAGTATTGGATTTGGGACGCAATAAGATAAGGGAAATTCCTGAAATCTTTAAGAACAATAAATTAAGTATTGTGAATCTGGAAGGCAATCCTCTGCGTTTAAAATATTTCAGGACAAAGTATTTGAAGAAAAAATCTGAAAGCCTAAAATATTGTTCTTTATAATCCGTTCAGCTTGTTCTGCAATAATCCTATTTTCTCGCTTAAACCCTTTATTTCAGTATTCAAGTCATCAATCCTTATGTGATTATCCAGGGGCTGCAGCATTCCAGAGCATGCAAAGCATGAAAAGTTTAATTCCAGGGCTTTAGGGAATTCCAGATTTATGCTGCATGAAGGGCAGTGAAAACCCTGCTCCCTGCTCTGCTCATTCTCAACCTTCTGGAATAATGAATCAAGGCGCTCCTTTTTCTTGTCTATTAACGCGTTGTAAATTTTTTCAGGCACTAATTCCCAAGTGTAAATGTACCATCCCTTTTCAGGGTCCCTTCTCCTTGTATAATTCACTAAATTATGGGTGTACATTTTGTACATAACGCTTCTTACGAAATTAACGTCCCTGTCCAACTTGTCAGCTATTTCAAACTCGTCTGCCTTCTCAATATCAAATAAGTGCTTCACGATTTCGAATCCTTCGTCTCCGACTACTGATTTGATAAGCAGGCGCACATCTTCATCATTTTTAAAAACGTTATATCCAGATTTAGCCTTGGACATATTCTCCGAACCTTCCCTTTTTAATAGTATCCCTATTATAAAAATATTTTCTTTAAAAACTTTGTTATAAAAAGTAAGGACCAAACATGTTAAATAATAGCAAGAATAGTGAAAATGTGAAAAGCAGGTTAACAACTAGTGCAAGAATGCTTCTTTTCCTGATTATTATTGACAATAAGTCAATCATTATTTTTCCGCCGTCAGTTATCCATAATGGGAATAAGTTGAATACTCCAACTGCAAAATTCAGATTGCCAACCCACATTAATAATTGTATTAATATTAAAGGAATGTTCAGGATAAAATCAGGGTATTCATTTTTTAATTCAGGCTTAAAATCCCATTCCTGCTCTGTCAAGATTCCAAGATAAGCAATGCTTTCATTGTCAGGATTAGGGGTTGTTGCCAGAACGTAGCTGTTATTCTGAGTTGTTATTGTAACATTATCTCCCGGAGCCACTTCAAGCAGTTCTTCATAAAAAGTTGTCAGATTAGTGATTGTTTCATTGTTGAAAGATACAATAATTGTGTTGCCGGTCATTCCTGACAGGCTTGCAGGCCCGCCGGATGTAACATCAACTATCTCCACTTTCGTGTATTCAATGCCTTTGCTCACCCATGGAGTTATCACGCTGCCAATTAATAATATGCAGAGGAATGCTGTTACGAAGTTGGCAAAACTTCCTGCGCAGAGCATCCTGATTCTTGACAAAACGTTTGCTTCAATGAAACTGTTAAATTCGGGCTCGACAAAAGCAACAGGCAGGAAGAGCATTAATCCCGCGCCCGCAGTTTTAAGTTTTATTTTTTCAACGCTTGCTATTATCCCATGGCTTCCTTCATGAACCACTGCGAGCACCACTATTGAAATTATTCCGTACCAGAAAGGCAGGCGCAGGTTAGTCCCTGGCACTTGGAATCCTGGCAGTAATATTCCGACAGTCGGAGTGGGATTAGGGGTTTGAAGCATTGTAACACTGCTGGTTATTAAAGTGTGCATTGCAAATATTATGAAAAATAAGCATATTGGTATGCTGATAGTGCTTACAATTTTCCAGAACCATTCAGGATGCGCTAATTTCCTGATATACTCCACTCCTTTCTTCCACTTGTAGACGAAAAAGATTTTGTCAACAATTTTAACGCTTGCGCGGTTTTTGTAAATAATAAAACCTATTATTAAATAAAATAGTATTGCGGTTATTAATTCCAGATTCATCCCATTTAATCCTCCCTCTCAGGTTTCATGAGAGGGAAAAACACTGACGCTCTTATGCTCGGCTGGTTTAACAAAAACATGCACAGCCTGTCAAGCCCTAATCCGAATCCTGCAGTTGGGGGCATTCCCTGCTCTATTGCTTCAATAAAATCCTCATCCAAAGGGTGGGCTTCCTTGTCGCCTTTTTTCAGGAATTCCTGCTGCTCCAATAATCTGCTCCTCTGGTCTAAAGGGTTATTAAGTTCATCATACGCTTTGACTAATTCCCAGCCGTTCACTAATAATTGCACAGTGTTTATTTTGGAAGAATCAGATTCATTCCTTTTTGCGAGCGGTATCATTTCAACAGGGTAATTCGTGAGGAATGTCGGCTGCTTTATTTTCGGGCGGCAAGTTCTTTTGTATAATTCATCAAGTAATGCGCCGTAATGTTTTGCCTTTTCAGCATCAATGTCAGGTATTTTCTTCTTAATAATTTCTTTTTTTAATGATTCATAAGTGCTGCAATCGTCAATGTCAATCCCTGCATTTTTTAATAGTAATTCCCTAAAACTAATCCTTTGATAAGGAGTTGTGAAGTCAAAAATTTCACCCTGATACTCCAATTTTAATGACTTATTAATTTTTTTAAGCAAATAAGTCATTAATTTCTCGGTGAATTTCATTAATTCCTCATAATCCTGATAAGCCCAGTAAAATTCGAAATGGTTGGGTATTTCCTGCAAATGTGATGAATCCATCCCTTCATTCCTGAAAGTGGGCCCTATTTCGTAAATTTTTTCAAAACCTGCAATTATCAGCCTTTTCAAGTGCATTTCAGTGCTGATTCTTAAATAAAAATCAGTATTTAAGGTGTTATGGTGCGTTTTGAAAGGTTCAGCACTGGCCCCCCCGTAAATTAACTGCATTATTGGGGTCTGGACTTCAAGGAATCCCTGCTTGTCCATGAACTCCCTGACTGTCTTGATTATCCTTGTCTTCTTTTTGAAGGTTTCAATAAGTTCAGGGTTCATAATCGCATCCAAATGCCTCTTCCTCAAGCGGTTTTCCTCATCCTTTAACCCGTGGTACTTTTCAGGCAAAGGCAGGAGTGATTTGCTGGCTAATTCAAATTCTGAAGCATTTATTGACAATTCTCCCCGCTTAGTCCTGTAAGGGTTTCCTTTCACAACTATTATGTCACCCAAGTCCAGATAATCAAGAAGTTCATAATTAGTGCTTAATTTGTTCTTCTGGAAAACAACCTGCAATCTGCCTTTCTCGTCCTGAACGTGCGCGAATGCAATGCTGCCCATATTCCTCAAAGCCATTATTCTGCCAGCAATGATTTCATTCTTCCTTGAAGAAGAGTCCTTTTTTAATTTATTATAACTTTTCAGAATATCTTCTGAGAATTTCTTATTCTTGAGAATTATTTGAGGGTAAGGGTTTATCCCTTTCTCTTCCAATTTTTTTAATTTCTTAATGCGCTCAGCAGTGTAATCATCAGTCATTACAGAATAACGGATAAGTCATTAATTTAAAAGAATTACTTCTTCATCTTCTTGGCTCTTAAATCCTTGCTTCCGCACTTCCTGCACTTCACTGATTTGTCCATTATGCGGGTATTCTGAGTTCTTATCTTGCTTTTGCATCTCCTGCACACAAATACTCCTTCAAATAATCTGCGCTGTGCTTCTGCAATTTTAACCATAATAGAATAAGACAAGAAAAGTGTTTATTTTAAAGGTTTCGGCAATAATCTAGTAATAATTTGAACAGGTCAATAATTGCGTTGAAGAACTGCACTATTTGCTGCCAAATTGTCAGGTCAATCCTGCTGTTCACTATTAATGAATCCTGCGCCATGTACGAGTCCCCGCTTGCAGTATTGTACTGGATTATTGCAGTAACAGTATTATTCCCGTAGGAGAAGTAATCCTTTGCCAGTTCAAATTCTGACTTGCTGAAATAATAGGGCTGATTAACAATTTCCTGCCCGTTGATTAATATTCTTATGTCTGCATTAATGAAATCTGAAGGAATTGATGAGAATGCAAGGTTTAATACGTAATCACCAGCAGTTGTGTATTCACTGATTCCTGAAACTCTAAAATTAAATGGTGCTGCCCCAACTATTGTAAAGCTCTTGATGAATGAAACGCTCACATTGTCAGCGCTCACAGTTGAATTAACGTTCACTACTCCGGTAGTGCTTGGCAGGCTTAATGACTTATTGAACAGGTAAGTTTGTGAAATGAACAAGTCGCCAATATTCTCAGAATAATGAATATTGTCATAATTAATGCTTACTGTCAAATTTTCAATCTTCATATTGCCTGTGTTCTGCACGTCAAAAGACAGGAATGGTTCAGTGTCAACAACAACTGCAGGAGTAATGCTCTTGCTGCTGATTACTAAATTTTTGTAATACTGCTTTGCGCCGCCGCTTATCTGCTGCAAATATGATTGTGAATAATCAGGCACGTTAATGTCAGGATTAATTGTCAGGTTAAATTCTTCATAGCCTCCGCTTGCAAGTGTGAAAACGAAAGGGTAGCTGAAAATGCATGATGAAAGCGGGCAGTCAATATTTGAAGGTGTTAAGAACATGAAATAATAATTGCTCACGCTGTTCGGAGGGAGTATTACAGGTATTGAATTATTATTATACACTAATTCCATGTCTGCTGTTTTCGTCAGGTATAATGAGTCAAGCACCCATTCATTGTAAGGATTTTCAATGCTTACATTGAATAGTACGTAATCGCCCTCACCCACTTCATCATAGGGAAGCATGTCAATATCAAAATTTAACTGCTGCTCAGCAAATGAATAATCCATTAATTCAATGTCAAACGCCGGCGAATCAATTGAGAATGACGAATACAAGTAAACTATTGATGCATTAATTATGTTCGTGCCTGCATCATTGCTTTCATACAATGGCACGTGCCCTGCATCAACTCCGAAAAATTCCTTATACGTCGGGTCAATCTGAATCCAGCCGTAATCAGGAACGTAAACTTCCACCCATGAGTGCGGCCCGAAATTAGTGCATGTCCTCTCGCCAGTATTAGTGTACGCGAAACCGCTAACGAAGCGCGCAGGTATTCCTGCATTCCTCATCATACTGATTAGTAATGATGAGAACTCGTCGCACACTCCTCCCTGCTGCTCGTAAACTTCGCTTGCAGGCGTTGACAAAGGCGCGTATAAGGGGTTGTATTCCAGATAAAATGACACGAATTTTGTCAGCGTTGCAATCGCAGTGAAGTAATCAGTGACTCCTGAAATCAATTCATTCACCTTTAACTGTATTTCAGGGCTCGTGTCAGTAACTGCAGTAAAATCAATATATTCCTGAACGCTTGCAGGAAATTCATTCGTAGGATAGGGAAATTCAGGGTTCTCAGGAATTTTAACAATACTTGTCTGCGAACTAATATCTGCGCGGAAATACCATGACAAAGTATTCGTGGTTACGCTGTCCTGCGAGAAAACAAGGATGTTATTATTGAATTCGTCAGTCCCTAAAAATCCTGTGTAATCATCTGCAGAGTGAACCATTTGGGGCACTATTCTTATGTAAGCAACAAAATCTTCAACAACTGCGTTGCTGTTCTCGAACACGAAGTGCACGTCACCGCTTGCCTCGTAATCCATGCTTGCCATTCTTATCTGCGTGGGGTTAATGCTGGAGCAGTCAAGGGCAAAAACTGCGGGCAGTAATAACAGCAGTGCTGGAAGAATTTTCCATTTCATAATTAAATAAAAATTATAAATCGGGGTTTTAAATTATTATTTATGGATTATGAAAAAGCTGAAAATAATTTTTATGAAAAA
>PEWF01000121.1 GCA_002779595.1 archaeon CG07_land_8_20_14_0_80_38_8
ATTCATAATATTATATTCAATTTACGCCTTATTGTTTATACTTGAGGCAAAAATAGTGCTTGGATTACTGAATCATGACGTTAAAGAAGGGAGTTTCAGCACTAAACAAATTAATCACGCACTAATATTATGGGTTTTAAGCAACACTTTCAACAGCATTATTGAGTCAGTGCTTGACAAATTATTAATACCTAAAACTACGATTGCAGAATTATTGTTCACATTATTCGGCAGGAAAGTCGGAAAAAATATTCACATAGGCAGCCCTGTTTTTGACCCTTACCTGACTGAAATCGGGGATAATACTGTTACTGGAAAATATGCATTAATCCTTGCGCACCAGATGGTTGGGGATAATATTTACATTAAGAAGACGAAGATTGGCAGGAATGTTACAATCGGCGCTTATGCAATTATAAGCCCAGGAGTAACAATTGAGGACAATGTCATAGTCGGTGCAAATAGTTTTGTCAAACAAAATGTGGTGCTGGAGAATGGTTATTTTTACGCTGGCGTTCCTGCCAGGAAGATTAAGAAAATCAGTCAAAAACTGAAACATTAAGCAGTCTTCTCACATCATTATTTAATGCCTCAATTTCTTCAACGTACCTACCAAGCCACTGGATAATAGTGCTCTGATAGAATAATCTCAGGAAGAAAGGAAGCAAAGGCTTCAACAACCTGCTGTTCCTCCACATCTTCTTATAATCAAGCTCTAAAGTGTACGAAACCCCGAATATTCCCATTATTTTATCACCCTTAACGTAGTAAGCATTGGAGGAATACTTGAATTTTAAGCGCGCAAAATCATCCAATTCTTTATAAGCGAACCAATCCCATTCTATCGCGTTAATTTCAGCGCTCTTTTCAGTGTGAACGTACCTCGTTTCCGCGCATCTTAAACTATATTTTTCCAGAAACATATTGTACAAATTTATGTAATACTCGCTTAATTTTACAATGCTGCCTTTGTTTTTAATGCTTAATTTGTCAATGGGGACTTCGCAAGTTTCAGCCATTTTCTTAAAATCCATACTAATAAGTAGTATTGTTTTTAATTTAAAACTTTCTTCAACAAATTTTTTATATACTGTAATTTAATTAATTGTTTAATGAAGTTTAAATGCGCGCAGTGCGGGAATTGCTGCAGGGATTTCGGAAGAGTGTCAGAAAAGTATCCTTTGCTGAGCAGTACTGGAGTAATATTCCTGAACAAGCCAAGAATCGTGCTGTATGACTGGGAGCGCAATTTATTTCCTGATAATAAAGTAGTGCCTTGTGAAGTGTTCTATGATGATGCTAAAAAAACAAGCATCATTATGAGTTACACTTTGGCTGATAACTGCCCTCATTTAAACAACAATAAATGCAGTATTTATGATAAGCGGCCCATGGCTTGCAGGGGATTTCCATGCCCTTACAGTGATGTTGATTTTATCAGGGATTTTAACAAAGTGGTGGATAATTCAAGAATCTGCAAAGCGGAGATGCCAAGGGAAGAATTATACAATTATTTGGGCGAAACAGAAGGAGGAAAAATTGTTTTTACAAATCAGAAACTTATCAGGAAATCTTATGAAAGGTACGGGGAAAATTTTATTTACTTGTTCATGAAAGCAACAAATGACAGATTAGTGGGTAAATTCTTGGCAGAACTGCAGATACGCCATGGCTATTCATTCATTATCAGCGACAAAAATATTGACTATATTGTTAATAAAATTGATAACGGCAAAAAAATAATGTTTTCTGACTTGTTCAAACAGTATACTGGCGCTGATTTGAGAAATAATTTTTCAGATAATTCATTTAAATTGGTGGAAAAAATAATTAATGGACAAAATGCATGAGAATAAAACTTTTTAAAACAAAAACAATAATTATTATATTTGTTGGGTCCGTAGCTCAGTCTGGATAGAGCGACAGCCTCCTAAATAAGTGATGAGAAGAAGGTCAACTGAATTTATGATGACACTGACCTACTCAGATATTGGAGACAGCTGTAGGCCGGGGGTTCAAATCCCCTCGGGCTCGCAAGTATTTTTTTTTATAAATGGTTGAATACGTACTTTTCCTGATTATTTTTCCTGAATTTTAAGTAATGCTCATTTTTTGAGAATAAGTATAAAGGTTCATTATTTTTGTAACTGAATTCTGACGAGTAAGTTAATCCAAGATTTTCTAATTCTTCCAATGAGAATTCTTTGTCTTTAATAGTCTCAATAAATTTAGACAAATTCATGGATTATTTCAATAAATAATCAAAATTATAAGTGTTTGCTTTCGGATAATTTATTAAATAATCAGTAACCCTTTTTATAATCAGGATTATGGAACTGAAAATGTGGGTTTTCCTGATACTTGGACTATTAATTATAGGGTTCTTAATCGCTGTAAGTTTCAGCGGAGTACTTAATTTAACATCCTTTGCCCCAAGCCCTGAAAATGTACTTAATGCAGAATTCCTTAACCTGTGCCAGAGCAAATTAAGCATTTATTCCCATGCAGGCATTGAGAGCAACAGGAAAAGTTTCTGCTGTTCAAATGTGGACTTGAATAGTAACAATGTGATAAGTACTGACGAGTATTGCAGCCATTTCTGCACTAATTGCCATACTGGCGGATTAAGCGCCCAGGAATTATGCTCTGACGAACCAATAAATTATTATATTAATATGGAGTTGTGTTAAAAATAATGATTACAATAACAGAAACCCTTTTAATAATTATTTTTTCATTCATAGCATCATTTGCAACCACTTACTTCATAATGCCCCAGAAAGGCAGGAATACTTTTGAAGCAGTTATCAAGGGAATATGCGTTTCCATTCTTGTTGGAATTATGGTCCTGCTAGTGTTAATAACGCAGCAGTGAATAATGGAACTGTCAGGTCATCCCACTTGCTAGGGCTTAATAATTCTGCAAAAGCAATAAGAACTGCCTGAATTATTGCAGTAATGCTGAAACCCTGAAATAAAGAAATTATTGCTAAACTGCTCACAGCCATTGCTGTTGAGCCTTCCAGTGTGCGGTTGTTGATTAATTTGTTCTTCCCGAATTTTCTGCCGATAATGCTTGCCAAAGGGTCTGAAATTGTCAGGACTAAAATGCTGATTAGGGGGATAATATTATTATCTGCAATTATCGAATAATAAACCATCAGAGTTATTGAAACGCCGTACAAAACAGGGCCTTCAAGGAAATTCTTCTCCTCTTTCTTTTTTATTGCTTTGTAAACGTATTTCAGCAGAGGCGTTTTTTTCCGCGCCAGAAAAAGCATAAGGGTTATTACTGCTGATGCGATGAGCAAATAATACTTGTTTTCTGCAATGAACAAGAATAATATTGAAAATCCTGAGAAGAAATGGACAAGATTCCTTGCAGTCCTGCCTCTGATAATTTTCTTGTAATGCAAAGTTAAGGATATTAGGAGGACAACTGCCACGTAAGCAAACAACAATAATACTAATAGTAAATCATTCATTCATAACAATATTGGCAGCCTTTTTAAATAATTTTTTAAACCAAAAAAACACTTTAATTAATGCCGGGCTTATAATATAAAGGATAGTATGTCTGCCTTCGGAGCAGAACATCGGGGTTCGAATCCCCGTAAGCCCTAAAAATTTATAAAAAGATTATTCCCTTTAACATCATTATGAATCTGAAAATTTTGGTGCATCCTTACACTGCTTTCATGCAGCTTCCAGAAAGATTGGCGGATGAATATGATAAATTCATTGAAAGTGCTGATAAAATTATCATTTTCTATTCCCCTGTGCATGAAAGTGTGAAGAACTTATTCTACTGCCTTACAAGCATACCTTTTGAGGAATTAAGCAACAGGAATAATGTAGTATTAATCCCTACTTACTCCCATACTGGAACACTCCCTCTTGAAAGTGCTGAGAAAGTTAAAGAGATTATTAATGAATCAAGGCTGGAAGAGGTTATATTCGCAGGGCAGACAATTGATTTCGGGGGTGCAGGCTCATGCGTTGACGGAGTAATAAGGGCAATGAATGATTTGGTTAAGGATGAAAGCGTCAACTTCAGGTTAGTGAGCAAATTGTTATGCTCAATGAACGGATACTGCAGGGAATTAAAAAAAGAAATGAATTGCAGCGAAATATACAGCACAAACAGAAACATCATAATTTGTTAATTGGAAACTTTTTTAAATAAAATAATTCCAATAAGAACATCATGGCAATGGAATATTTAAGCAAAGCAAAGGAGATTGTGGAAAAACTGACTAATGTCATTAAATGCGAAAATGAACTAACTGAAATAAAAAACCAGCAGTCGTTATATTGTTCAGAAATATTTACAGACATGTGCTCTTACTTAGCAGAGCTTCCGGAGAAGTATGCAAAAAAATTTGAAGAATTAAAAAAAATTGCTGGTGCAAGGAAAATAGAAGCAGGAGAAACATACAGATTGGCTTATTTGACTATTGCTCAAAACCCTGCGAACAAGCCCGAAGCGCAGTCATTAGCCAGTGAAGGAGCAATTCTTTATAAAAGTGCCGAGAATATTGAATTCTTGATTAAAAAAGAGTAAAAGTTTTTAAGTGTTTTTAAGTTATTAATTATTATGCCTAAAATTAAGAAGCATAAGAAAGATGATGAAGCAGTCATTAACCAATTGAAAAGATTGCAGGCGGATTTTGACAATTACAAGAAAAGAGTAATTAAGGAAAAAGAAATAGTTGCTGGTAATGCGTGCGCTGAATTGGTTAAGAAGTTGCTGCCCGTTATTGACTCTTTTGACAAGGCAATGCCTTTAATAACTGATGAGGGCGTGAAACTCATTCGCAAGAATTTGATGAAAACCCTGAAAGATGAGGGATTGGAAGAGATTAAATCAAAGGATGAAAAATTTGACACTTTCCTGCATGAGGCTGTGATGACTGTGAATTCCAAAGAAGCGGAAGATAATGTTGTCGTGGAAGAGGCAGAGAAAGGATACAAATTCGGTGGCAAAGTTATCCGCCCGGCTAAAGTAATAGTGAATAAAAAGCCTTAAAAAAGGAATTTTTCTTATAAAATAGGATATGAGCGAGCTTGAGAAGATAATAGAAAAAGAGCAGAAGAATTCCAAGGATATTTATAATTTCATTAGTGAGGAATTCCGAAGAATGGCAAGCTTATACATGAATGGAACTCCTTTAATAAATGATGAAAACAGAATCGCGTATAAAAAATTATTCTACAATTGTTATAAAGTAATTGCTGATTATTTAAAAGAGAATAGGGGGATTCATAAATTCTCATGGGACAAGTATAATATCTGCCTTAAGAAAATGGGTGAGAGTGATAAAGGTTTTATGGACTTAAAATTAGCAGTAAAAGATGAAATTTGCCAGAAGATTAATTCAATCATTGACCAATCTGCTGAAAAGAATCCCGAAAAGAAGAGAAACAGCGAACCTTACGTTGAAAATCCAAGATTGGCTTTCACTTTCTCAATAATAAGTTATAATATACTGACAAATTTTGAATTTGCAAGAAAGAGAAAAGAGAATAGTGCAGAACCTTACTGGATATAATTCTTTGTTGGTGTCTTGCCACAACATTTATAAATAATGATTGTTGGTGTTCTATACTAACAATGATGTTTGAGGTGCTGTTGAAAAATGGGCAAAACAATTGGTATTGATTTGGGCACTACGAAGTGCTGTATGGCTATTATTGAGGGAGGACGCCCGCAGGTTATCCCTAATGCTGAAGGCGACAGGATAACGCCGAGCATAGTGGCTTTCACAAAAGAAGGCGACAGGCTGATTGGTCTGCCTGCAAAGAGGCAGGCAGTGGTTAATGCAGAGAATACAGTTTTTCATATTAAAAGATTCATGGGCAGGAAGTATGATGACAAAGCAATAGAGTACGACATCAAGCATTCGCCTTACAATGTTACAAAAGTAAGCAACGGCGACGTAAGGGTTGAGATTAACGGGAAAAAATATTCTCCCCCTGAAATCAGCGCAATGCTATTGCAAAAATTAAAAAAGGATGCTGAGGACTATTTGGGAGAAGCAGTTGACAGCGCAGTAATTACTGTGCCTGCTTATTTTAATGATTCGCAGAGGCAGGCAACCAAGGATGCTGGCGAGATTGCAGGATTGAAAGTGTTAAGGATTATTAATGAGCCTACTGCGAGCAGTTTAGCCTATGGTTTGGACAAGAAAGAGGACAAGAAAATTGCAGTTTATGATTTGGGTGGCGGAACTTTTGACATCAGCATATTAGAGATAGGCGACGGAGTTTTTGAAGTGAAATCCACTAACGGTGACACTCACTTGGGGGGCGCTGACTGGGACCAGAAAATAATGGAATGGATTATTAAGGAGTTCAAGAAAGAGCACAATTTTGACTTGTCAAAGGACAAGACAGTAATGCAGCGCCTGAAAGAAGCCAGCGAGAAGGCAAAAATTGAATTAACAACTAAGACTCAGACAGAGATTAACATACCTTATATTACTATGAATGATGGCTTGCCAATGCATGTGAACATGGCTCTTTCGCGCGCAAAATTTGAGGCAATGACTGCTGAATTGCTGGCGAAAACGATTCCTCCATGCACTAAGGCATTAAAGGATGCAGGCTTGAAAGTGTCAGACATTGACGAAATCATACTTGTCGGCGGGCCTACGAGGATTCCGGGAATCCAGAAAAAGGTTGAGGAATTCTTCAAAAAAGAGCTGAATAGGAGCGTTAACCCTGACGAGGTAGTGGCTATTGGCGCAGCGATTCAGGCAGGAGTGTTAGGTGGAGAGATAAAGGACGTATTATTATTGGACGTGACTCCTCTCAGTCTGGGTATTGAAACTCTTGGAAGCGTTTTTACAAGGATGATTGACAGGAATACGACTATTCCTGTAAAGAAAAGCAAAGTGTTCAGCACTGCTGCTGATAATCAGCCAGCTGTAAGCATTCACGTTTTGCAGGGAGAGCGTGAAATGGCATTGGATAATCATTCGCTCGGAAGGTTTGACTTAGTGGGCATTCCTCCTGCGCAAAGAGGCATTCCGCAGATTGAAGTCACTTTTGACATTGACGCTAACGGAATTATTAACGTGAGCGCGAAGGATTTGGGCACCGGGAAACAGCAAGCAATCAGCATTAAGCCAAGCACTGGATTAAGCGATAACGAAGTTGAAAAAATGAAAACTGATGCTGAAAAATTTGCAGAAGAGGATAAGAAGAAAAAGGAGAATGTTGAAATTGTGAACAAAGCCGAAACAATGGTTTACACTGTTGAGAAAACCATTAAGGAAGCCGGCGACAAGATTGACAAGAAGACAAAAGAGAAACTGGAAGAAATGACTGCTGAACTGAAAGAAATACTCCCTAATGAGAATGCTGAAGAGATAAAGAAGAAATTGGACGCTTTAGAGTCTGAGATTCAGAAATTCACCACTAAATTGTACGCGGAAGCAGCAAAGAAAGCGCAGAAAGAGAAGCCTGAAAAGCCCAAAAAAAGTGATGATGATAACGTAGTTGACGGTGAGTATGAAGAGAAGAAGTAATAATGGCTGCTGATTATTACAAAACTTTGGGTGTGGGCAAGGATGCTTCAAAGGATGAGATTAAGAAAGCGTTCAGGAAATTAGCGCGCAAATATCACCCTGACATTAACAAGAATCCTGGTGCTGAGGAGAAATTCAAGGAGATTAATGAAGCGTTCAGCGTGTTAAGCAATGACAGCAAGCGCGAGCAGTATGACATGTTCGGCACTGTTAATGACGGAGGATTTTCAGGATTTAATCAGCAGAGTGGTTTTAATAATTTCTCAGGTTTTGAGGACATTTTTAATGACTTTTTCGGCTTCAGGAGCGGAAGAGGCGATGAGCGCAATCCTTACACTGGCGAGGATTTAAAGGTGGACGTGAGCGTTTCACTGGAAGAAGTTTATCAGGGAGTTAATAAGAATGTGAGTTTTTACGCTTACGTAAAATGTGATGAGTGCAACGGGAGCGGCGCCCGCGACAAGAAAAGCGTTAAAGTATGTCCTGAGTGCGGAGGGGATGGGACAGTAATCCGCAACATAATGATAGGGCCTTTAAGGATGCAGAACAGGGCTCAGTGCCGCGAATGTAGCGGAACAGGCACTATTATTGCAAACAAGTGCAGGAACTGCAATGGTGAGGGAAGAGTTAAGGAAGAAGTGGATTTTAAAGTCAAGATTCCTAAAGGAATCAGCGACAATACAAGGATTCGCCTTAAAGGCAAAGGCAACGCGGGAAAGAACAATAATGAATCAGGTGACTTGTACGTCTTCGTGACTGTGGAAGAGCATGAATTTTTCGAAAGATTTAATGAGAATTTATTAACAACTGTTGACATTAGTTACAGCCAGGCAGTGCTCGGCGACAAAATTAACATTAACACTTTCAGCGGTGACGTGATGATGAAGATTCCGAAAAGCACGCAGCCTGATACTGTATTCAGATTAAAAGATAAGGGTTTGCCTGTAATGGATTCTGATAATTACGGGGACTTATTGGTTAAAGTTAATATAAAAGTGCCTGAAAAGATAAGCCAGAAAGAGGAGGAATTAATCAGCAAACTCGGCAGGCTTGAAGGCAGGAAAGTTAAGCCAAGAAAAGGATTCTTCGAAAGGTTAAGGGAGCATTTAAAATAATAAGATTATTATATTCAGCAAATTCTCTGAATTATTAAATCAGGGCTTGTAGCTCAACTGGTTAGAGTGCCACGTTCGCAACGTGGAGGTTCCGGGTTCAACTCCCGGCAAGTCCAAATTTTTATTCTATTGGCAGTGTTAGCTGTGATATTACTGCAGAATCATTGTCCATGCAGTAGCAGATTTGGGCATCAGTTATATTGTCTGCTTCCACTAAGTAATAAGTGGCGTTTTCAATGCCTGTGCAGTAAGTAATGCACTGGCTGTCGTAAGCAGTAAGTGCTGGAGTGCCGAAGAAGTAATTGCTGGAGTGCCGAAGAAGTAATTATAAGCAAACATTCCTACTGAAAGAATTATTCCAATAATGAAAATTATCTTATTTTTGTAATCTCTTCTTAAACCCCATATTGAAAATAATAATCCATAAACAGGCATTATGAAAGGATAAATCAAGCTTATTGCAGCCCAAAACAGGAATCCTTCACTCTTGGATTTCTTATCAGAATAATAAGCAGTGATTGATTTCCCGAACAATAACAGCAGGGATAATATTACCAAAGGCGCTGCGTATATTAAGTAATAATAATCAACAGATAATATTCCTATTATTAAGTAATAAGCTGCCTCGAAGAATACATAAATTTTAGTGAAAATAAGCGCGTAGGATTTCTTAGTTATTAATAAATAAATTGCAACGAGAGGCATTCCATAATAAAATAATGAAAGCACAAAATTGAGTATGTCAAAATTTTCCGCAAAGTAAAGGTATAATGAGTAAATATTGAATAATCCCATTAATCCAAGAATTACCAGGAATATTGTTACATTCAAAGGTAATTTGTTCTTAGTAGCCATTAATTAATTAAGGGTAATGGGTTCTTTTTAAAATTATTGTTTTTTATTCAATCTTTTTCCTTTTTGCAAAAATATCCTTTAACTCCTGATTTATTGCGCCTCTTAAACTAACAGGGCTTACTCTTGGCGCAGGCTTTGGTGCAGCAAGAGGAGACATAGGAATCATATCCTGACTAATGAATGAAGGAGTGCCGGAATTGCCCTTCAAGTAATTAACATTACTGCTCAAAGTGTTCACCTGGTTTTCCAAATCATTAATTCGCAACGTATATTTTTTCACTTCCTCGTCAATCCAGTCCGGAAATTTCAGCACAATATTCATAACTTTTTCAACAACGTCCCCTAATTCTTCAACTTTCTCTTCCAAACCACTGTCTCTGCCTAAATGTTTTATTAACATGCTTGTTTTGTATTCTGAACTAGTATTCTCTGATTGTTTGGGAACTTTAACGTAAGAATTATCAGCAATAGTATTATTCTCCGCCTGCCCTGTCTTCTCTTTCAGATAATTCAGCAAATTATTATTTGACATTTTCATATTTTCTGATTAATCCTTTGTTTTAATAGTTTTTCATACCCTCAGCAAGTAGTTACAACAAGCAGGAGCCAAATTTTTAAAAACAGCAAAAAACAGTAATTAACCATTGCTCGAGTAGTATAGTTTGGATAGAACAGCAGGTTGCGGACTTGCAGACCCGGGTTCAAATCCCGGCCCGAGCAATTCTTTTAAATATTATCCGCCAGTTTTAGTTCATCAACTGCTTCTTTCAGGTTCATTCTTGCGGTTACCCACGCGCTAAGCACTTTATCCTGCAGCAGGAAATACTCAGCAGGGTAGTCCCTGCTCCTTAGCGTTTCGGGAATTTTTGCATTGCCCGCATAAAAATATCCTGAGCCTTTTATAATATCATTTTCTTTTGATAATTTAATGTTCATAATTTTTTCCAGTTCGCTTATTACTGAATCAAACACTCCGCACGCGCCGTTGCTCTGCACTAATTCCACTTCAAAATCCAGCATTCTGTCAATTGAGTAACTGCATTCCAGGTTCACTGGCCCGACTTTTTCATCATTTTTTAATAAGTAAATATTAGAATAATTAAACAACGAGTTTTGTTCCCCGTTCTTCTCAAAAAAATAAGTTATATTCCTGCAGATTTTAAACTCATTCCATATAAACCCTTTTATGTCAGGATTGTAGAATAAGAATTTGATAAAACCACCTTCAGGACTGGTTGACGGGACTAAAACGTAGCAATGATTCATTTCTCAAAAAAAATAGTTAAATTGTTTTATATAAAAAACTTATTATTTTCAGCAAGTTTTATAAATAAGATTATTTATTCTTATTAATTATGAAGTTTGAGAAAAATTTCGGTGAAATCACTATTGATGGAAAGATAAGTATTAATTCTGCAAAAACAATTTATGAAGAAAATATTAATGATTCTGATGAAAGGTCTGAATTGCTTTTCAAATTATATAATCACTGCATAGAATGCCATCCTAAAGAAGGGTTGGATAATGCACTGATTAATTACTGCGAAACAAAACACCCTGGACTTAATCTTAACTGGAAAAAAGAGAAGTTCATGGACTGGCTGAAAGAAGTTAAGGGCAATTAGAAAAATTTCAGATAAAGCCTTCTTTTTTCATCATTAAGTATGGGTATCCTCTCTTGTCTGCTTTTGAAACGTCCAATCCCAATTGTTCAGCATATTCAAAGAGCTTCTTCCGCGCGGATTCAACACTCCCAAAGTCTTTCAGCGCTTCAATCTCAATGAAATAACCCAGTCCTTCAACAGTGTCCAGCACTACCTCAAACAAGTCTTCGTGTTTGAACAAGTCCCTCTTCTTGTTCACAGTAACTAATTTGCTAAAGTTAAGGGCTGAAAGAATCTTTTCAAACTGCTCAGCATCCAGAATTTTTGTTTCAAACTCGTCGCAGTGCGTGTTAATTTCAGCGCGTTCAGGATAGTAATGTTTGTAAGTCAGCAAACTATTGTCGCCAAATTTTCTGATTCTGAACCATTCGAAAGGGAATTTTTCACTAGCAAAATTCTTGTGCGCGGGAGTGTAATAATCATCTGATTGGGCTGAACTTCCGGCAAAAGTGCAGTCAGTGCTTAGTTTCTCTTTTAA
Source organism: archaeon CG07_land_8_20_14_0_80_38_8 (assembly GCA_002779595.1). GTDB lineage: Archaea > Nanobdellota > Nanobdellia > Tiddalikarchaeales > Tiddalikarchaeaceae > CG07-land. The sequence goes on from PEWF01000121.1 coordinate 11,645, forward strand.
TTCTGAAAATTCTTCCTTGTTAATTGGAATTTTAATCTCAATCTCAACATTATTATCAGCCATTAATTAAAAATGATTAAAAACTATTATAAAAAACTTTTCCACTCTAATCCCGGACTAATTTGCTGGTTATTTTCTGGTAGTGGAGTCCCTGAATTGCCAATTCAACTGCTACTGGGAATGCCTTAATTTTTGTGAAGAACGTTTTTATTAATAATTTCCAGTACAGGAATCTTGAGCTGGATTTCACTCCTATTTCCCAATTGCTTCTGGCAAGGGCAAGTATATTATTCCAGGTGATTCTTCCCTTTGCCACTGGGTTATAATCCTGAATAAATTTGGCTATCCTTTTGTAGTACTCTTTTGGTGAATAAATAGTTGACAATATCTTCTTATAGCCTTTAATGAGTTTTTCTTTGCCCATTATTGGGATAAAATTAATGTCCCCATCAGTATTCCCTCCGCTCGTCTCTTTAAGGATTCTGCCCTCACCTTTTAATCTCTTCCATAGCTTCGTTTCAGGCAGTGCGGTAAGCACTCCCACCATTGCAGTAACAACTCCTGACTCTTGGATTAACTTAATCTGTCTGTCAAAAATGTTCTCCTTATCATTATCAAACCCTACAATGAATCCGCCCATTACCTGCATGCCTTTTCTGTGAATCTTCTTAATAGTGTCAACCAAGTTCCTCTTAACGTTCTGGAACTTCCCGCACTCCTTTAACGATTCAGTGTCAGGAGTTTCAATGCCCAGAAAAATTTTTTCAAAATTAGCATTAACCATTAACTGCATTAATTCATCATCATCAGCCAAATTAGTGCTGGCTTCAGTCAATAATTTGAACGGGTAATTGCGATTTTTCTGCCATTCAATTATTGATGGCAGCATTTCTTTCACATTTGACTTGTTCCCGATGAAATTGTCGTCCACTATGAACACGCCGTCCCTCCAGCCCTTGTCGTACAATATTTGGAATTCCCTGATTACTTGTTCAGGAGTTTTCGTCCTTGGAACCCTGCCGTTCATTATTATGATGTCGCAAAAATCGCAGTTGAAAGGGCAGCCCCTTGAATATTGTACCAGCATTGTTGAATAATCGCTGAAATTAATCAAATCCCAGGAAGGAATTGGTGTGCTCCTTATGTCCGGCCTTTCTGTTGAAGTGTAAACTTTGCGGGCTTTGTTCTGCTTCAAATCATTAATGAACAAAGGCAGAGTTATTTCAGCCTCATTAAGTATGAAATAATCAACGTTCTTAAAATTCTTATAACCAGTAGTGAATGCAGGCCCGCCGCACACAACTTTCCTGCCTAAACTTTTGCACTTATTTATTATTCTCTGAGCTGCTTTCTTCTGCACTATCATGGCGCTTATGAAAACCATGTCAGCCCATAATATGTCATCATTTGATATTTTGGAAACATTCTCGTCAATTACCTTCTTCTCCCAATCCTTAGGCAGTAATGAAGCAACAGTTAATAATCCTAACGGAGGGTACAGGCTCTTTTTCCTGACATATTTTAAAACAGTGCTGAAACTCCAGAAAGTTGAAGGGCACTCAGGGTATATTAATAATACTCTCATTCTCATAAATAAGCGCTATGTTTTTTTAAAGTTTTATAAAAATTCAATCAATGGGTAATTAGAAAAATTTTTTAATACAATCATTTTAATCTCTTTTCTGAATTATGGCATTAGAAAATAAGATTTTATGTGAGGAGTGCGGTTCTGACAGGGAATTAATCACTGATAATTCATTCTATATCTGCCCTGACTGCGGATTATGCTATGACAGGGTAATGGTTAATCAGAGAGCAAGATTTTTCGAAGGAGAAAGTAACAAAGACACTTATCACGTTAACAACCCCCTCATAATCGGCACAAAAACTCTTATTGGTCACAAGTATGAAAGAACTGATGCCTCCAAGAAAAGCATTACTCCTAATGTGATGAGAAAGATTAAAAGATTAAAGAAAGAGCAAATCAGGACAAAGGGAAGTTATGAGAGGGCGATGCAGGAAAGCTCTAATTATATTGATTTCCTGAAATCCTACCTTCCTGAGCATGCCTTCATGACTTTTTACAACATATTTTCTTCATTAGTTAAAGCCAAATTCTTAAGGGGCAGGAACATACCTGAGATTTGTTTTACCTGCGGGTATATGGCTTTGAAAGTCCATAAAAGCGAGCGGAATATTGGATTATACGTGAAGGATTTGAAAGACATGAAGAATGTTACAATTGCCATAAAAAAAATTGTCCAGCGTAAAAAGCAAATCATGAAGAGCGGCTTGCTCAGGGATTATGAATATTCAAAGAAAAAGGATGATTTTTCATGGGGTGATGTGGAGTCAAAATTATGCTTATCAGGCGCGGAAATAAACGCTTTAAGAACAATTTATAATATTTTAAGGGGAAGCCAAAGTGCTATGGGCAAGCAACCTTCAACCATTGCTGGAGGGCTTATTTATTTTATGTTTAAGGAAAACAAAAAAGTGTCGGATAGGAAAGTCAGGATAACCCAGGAAAAAGTTGCAGAAGTCATAAATATTACTGCTGCTATAATAAGAACAAGAGTAAATGAATTCACCGGAAGCAAAGAAGTGATTAATTTAATAAAACAAGTCAAGGATAAGTACATCTTCACTGAATAGTGGAATAGTTGTAATAAATTATATAAATAGCGGAAGTTTCTGGATTAAGTTATGGGGGAAGTTAAGAAGAACAATTTAGTCGGGCTCTTTTTAAGGAATAAGCCTGCTTTTATCCTCATGAAGATTTACTCCTGCAAGAGCCACTGCTACGCGAGCAGGATTGCCAAGGACGTTGACTGCACTTACTCCCACACAGTAAGGATTATACAAATTTTTGAAAAGAGCGGGTTGCTGATTTTTGAAAAAACTGGCAGGACTAAGACAATACAATTGACAAAGAAAGGCAGGAAGATTGCCGAGAACCTTAACCGCTTGATTTCTTCAATCAGGAATGACTAATTTCATCTATTTTCTCAGCATACTCGCTGATTCTGTCAATAATTGGCTGCACTGAATAATTCATAATATTCTTGCTGAATAATTCCTTTAAAGGCATGAATTCAATAATCCTGTAACCGTACGCTGTCCTTTCAACAAGATTCGCCCCCTTCAGCCTCCTTAAGTGTCGGCGGATATTGCTTGCAGTCCCGCCGTCCTCGCCTTCAAACTTTTTGATAATATCCTCAATTTCCAGGAATTCCTGCCTCTTGCCTGCTTTCACGAATAAGTAGAACAAACTGCTTATTATGTCCCTGCTGTCGCCTGACTGCAATAATCCTATGCTGATTAAGAATTTGCGGGTTAATGCCTTCAAATCCTCGCTTGCAGGTTTTTCAAAACGCCTTAAAGTAATCTCGTCAATAGGAGTGTCCTTGAAAACCCTTTTCATAAATATTAAATAGTAGTGAATAATATATAATGTTTATGGCTGAAATATCCGCAGACCGCTTAATCATAGGCGCTTTGTTAATATTCTTCGTCGGCATATTCGTGTTCGCAATAATCTTCAAAGCCCTTGTACTCGTGGGGAGCGTTGAGGAGTCAATAGGAGTACTAGTAGGCAGCGACCCGCAGACAGTGGATTATTACGTTAACGTTTTCCAGCTGCTGCCCTGGGTTTTGGAATTCATGTATTTATTATTCGTCGGGGGAGTAATTTACGTAGTTATTTCCAAAGGCAGGAAGAAAGAAACAGAAACCGCTGAAGAATTCGGATTATTCGCTGAACAAGGAACGCCAGAGGTTGAAGAAAGTTTTGAAGACATATTTTACAAGTAATTACTGGAAAAAATTATTCAATGAGAACAGGAAATTATTCAGGAATAATTTAAAAACTATTAAGAAAGCATTCGTTGCATTCAATGCGAATATTGATTACATTGCCGAGCTTGACAAAAATTTTCCCTTAAAATTTGACAACATTCCTTCAAATGCCGGGCTCCCGAACAGTATTAATTCAATAACTGATTTGAAAAAAGCTCTTGTCTACTCATTCACTGCAGGGAAAGCTGTTGAATTAAAAATTGTTAATGAAGAATTATACCATAAATTACTGGCACTTTTTGATTTTAAGGAGAAAAGAATTGGCGGGCAAATGGGAATAGTTGCGAACACTTTGAATTATTTGGGTGTGGAAAAAGTCATTATTTACACCCAATTATTGTCCGAGAAGCAGGCAAAAATGTTCAATAAAGGAATACTATTCCCTGAATTGAAAAATAACAGGATTGTACTGGAAGATGCTAGAACAGCAGGAGATAAGAATAAGCCCACAAGGATTAACATTATAATAGAATATGACAAAGGATTCAAAATCAAACTTAAAGACAAAAATATTATTATCCCGAGGAATAACAGGTTCATAATTTCCGCTGCAGTGCATAAGAGCAAGCCTTTGCTTCCGAAGGAATTGCTGAAAAAAGGCTTGTTCAGCGGAGTGAACCGCTTATTCTTGTCAGGCTACCACCACATTGAAGAGAAGAATGCAAAGAAAACTTTTAATGAATGGATTAAACAGATTGAAATTATCAAATCATTAAATAATGAATTGATTATTCACTTGGAATACGTTGATTTGCACCAGTCATGGCTTAATAGGAAATTGTTCAAAGTGCTGAAGCATGTTCACAGTTTCGGGCTTAACGAAGTTGAATTAATGAATATTATGTCCTACTTGGGGGAATCAGAGCTTGCTGAGAGCATTAATGAGTCGGATTTTGAGAGCGAATCACTAATAAGGGCTGGGGAGTATTTGATGAAAAAGTTTAATCTTATGAGAATCAGCATTCACACCCTTGATTTCATAATATGCATTGCAAGAAAGAATTACCCTGCCAAGCTGAAAAAATTGCTGCACGCGAACATTTACGGATTAAGGGTTGTGAACAGCAAAGGTTTGAAGGGTGAGAATTTCAGGAATGAATTAAAAAATATTAATAATCACGATTTTAACGGTAACGGCTTGATGAATGCGCGCATTGACGAAACCAGGGATTTTAACATCATTGTTGCTCCTAATTTTTCAGAAGAAAGCGTTGAAGTAAGATACACAGTTGGATTGGGCGACACGTTAAGCAGCGCCATACTTTATGCAGAACTTATTTGAAACTCTTGACTTCTTTCCTGCTCGGATCCTGCTTCTTGTTAATCGCGTAATAATATGCCAGCCATTCAAGCATTAAAACATATAATGGAGTCAATAATATGTCATTCTTTTTGCCGATTCCTTTGGGAGTCACGAACTGGAAAGGGTCAATTATTACAATTTTGTCCTTGCCTGCTTTCTCTTCCCATAAACTCTTAATCTCTTCAAAACGATTATTTGCCTGTTTTGACACGTAAGAACTCCTCGGCTTCAATAATATCAGCACGTTCTTTGTCACGTTAACGTCAGCAAGTGTTTCAATTACTAAGTGCACGAATTCCTCGTTTTCAATGGGAAATGAGTCTTCTTTGCAGTTTTCAACAAAATTAACCAGTGCGCCCCTTCTTGCAGCGGCGTAGCGCGGTCCGTCTCCTAAAAAGTAAAAACCTACTGGTTTAATGCTTAAAAGCTGCTTTGCAGTTAAAATGCACCAGTCGTGCATGTTCTTATTATTGCTTAATTCATCCATATATTCAGGCAAATCAAGGTATTGCAGTGTTAATAATGCGTCTGCTGGCACTCCCTGATTTTCAAGATAATAAATGAATAAAGCATTAAGTATTGCAAGGAAAGTGTGGAAAGTGGTGGTGCTTGGCCATGTGACTTTCCCGTTCTTTAATGGAATAATTATCTGCGAATTCCTGTAACCTTTCAGTTCAGTGTAAACGCTTTTCTCGCCTTTCTTTATTAACTGGGTTATTACTATAATTCCTGCATTCTTCTTCTTTACTTCCCTGATCGCGTCCAGAACGTCAGTAGTGGTTCCGCTCGCAGTGAGGAAGATTATAAGAGTTTTCGGGCTTATCCATTCAGGAGTATAATTTGCGAGAATTCTTGAATGAATAATCCTTAAATTAATCTTCGTGAAAGAATCTGCCAAGTACTGCGTGATTAAAGGCACTGTGAATTTGTCGCCGCAGCCGCTGATTACAATCTCATCGTACATGCCAAGCTTTTGCGCAGTTTCCTTAATAATTTCATTATTATAATCCAGCGCATCCTTGATTTTGTCTCCGTATTCATTCAAAGTTTTCCTTAAATTTGAAGAGTCATAAATTTCATAATCAGCATTTTCCATAAGAGAAATAATTGCTTCCCTCATTTAAATAGGTTATTTCTTCCGGTTATGCCTGTCTTTCTTGTAATGCAAATAACTGTAATTTAACGGGTTCTTAATGTTGGGGCAGATTTCATCAGGCAAACATACCTGTATATCTTTGTAATACATTAAACTGTTGCAGTTAGGGGGCAAGTAATTGCTCATCTGCTTCTTAGCCCAGGACAATTGGGACTTAACGTAAGAGCCTCTTAAAGGCTCCTTATTCTTTTCATTCCATTTGTTCACTATTTTTTCAATCTCCTCAAAAGAATAATTCGCGCTTTTGAAATAATTAATAAGGATGAATAATGCCCTTTTCTTCCCGTCATCCAAGCCCAATAATATTTTCTTGATGCACGGCGGGTAGTCCTCTTCAGGAATTTTGTAAAAAGTCTTGGTAAAAGTTCCTGCACCTTTCCTTTCCCTTTCTTCCAGATTCTTCTTCTTGTCTTCCAGCACCTGCATCTTCTTATTATACCAGTCAAACGCCTGCACGAATAATTCCCTTGCCTCTCCGCGCCTGCTCTTTGAGCCGTCAAGGAATGGAATTGTGAATTCCGCGTCCGGAATTTTTGCACTATCAGAACTGAAATCCTCAATATCATCAGGAGCAATGGGAAGCGACACCCTGCCTTTTTTCTCGTTCACACTGTAAGGCATCCTGATTAAGTGCCTTGGAGAGATTGCAATAGTGTCAATTTCTATAATGCTGTAAGGGTTGAATTCGCCTGTCTCATCAAGCAAGTCCTTAACTTCCCTGCCTGTTTTCTCGCTTATGCTTTCCAAAGAATAAATGCTGAGCAAATTCTCTGCCAATTTTTCCTTAATCATGTCAGTCAAGTAAACTGCTATTCTCTGCGCTGCTATTGGGAATAATTTGGCAGTGTCCTCACTGTTTATTGTTTCAGGAAATGATTCAAACGGCACTCCCAAATGGAAGCCTGTGCCACCGCTGTACTTGACTGAATAATTATTAATGTTGTGGAATTCAAGCGCGTGGCATAACAATTTTGCGCAGATTTTTGCATAGCCTAAGTATTTGGTGTCAACGTCAAACACTAAATCCCATCCAGTCCTTAACTCATCCATTTCCTGCTTAGTATTAGTCTGCCCCAAACTTAATGGGTTTCTCCATCGTTCAACGCTTATGTGGAAGCTTACCGCGCCTTTGCGGATTAAGTCCAGTAAGTCCTTCTTGTATAATATTGTTGACGGCCGCTTGCCGAAGAATCCTTTGCTGAACAAAGGTATGACTTCCCTGTCTTTGCACACCCTTAATATTTCATTCAATATAGCGTCCTGGTTATAATATTTTAACAACGTGCTGATTTTCATCAATATTAATGGAAATTGTTATATTATTAATATGTTATTGTGCACTTTCCGAAAAGTTTAATAATCAAAGATTTTAAAAAAACATATTATGAGCAATGATTGCACAAAAAATATTACTCTGGCAGAGACACTGTTAATACTTGGCGATGTTAAAAGGAGTGAAGTTCTTTACTTCCTTGACAAGGAGGACAAGTTTCTTGGCTTTGATGATATCAGCAAAGGATTAAAATATGACAGTGCAGATGAAAAAATTAAAATGGCTTTTAATTTGCTCGCATTAAGCGATTATTTTGTAGAAGTTAAGGATAATAATTTTAAAATTAATAATGTTGGGAAGACTGCCTGCAAAATATTGAAATCAATGGACAGAATAACTAACAAATATAATCAATAAGTTTAAAAAAACGAAAATTTAATTCTTTAATTATGAGTTTGGATTCAGAAATTGAACAATTAAACAACCAGATTAGTGTTAATGCAAACATATTAAGTGAGTTAATGGAAAGTGAAGAATACCACAGACAGAATATTGACACTATAAATAACATATACAAGATGAAGAAAATTATTCAGAAATTGTATGAGAAAAAAGATGAATTACTCTAATCTTTTAATTTTTTTTCATTTTTCAATTCTTTCAGAGCATTGGTTCCAATCCACTTCGCAGTCTTATTGTTCATTTTGATTAATTCATTGCATAATTTTACTGCTTCCTTGTTAAGGTTCTTGTTCCTTTTGCCTATGCCTCTTAATGCCCAATTCACTGCTTTTTTCACAAAATTCCTGTTATCAGCGCTTGCTTTTTTAATAATTGGAAATAATTTTATGAATTCTTCATCACTCGCTTCCTTGTCATGGGATGCCAACCCTGCAATTAATGAGAATGCTGCCCTTTTGCCGAACTCGTCCCTTCTATTGCTCCATTCTTTGACTTTTTTCCAGGAGTGCTTTGTCTTGTCGAATAAACCAGTGCATGCCTGGTCAGTGTCATCCCATGATTCGAAATCGTGGCTCCATTCATCCATTTGCCTGCCTGACACTTTATCAGGCTCTTCTATGAATACTGCAAGTATCCTTGCTTCGTGTATTCCTGTTTCCCATAACTTAAGCGCTAATTCATGATTCCTGCCTATTCGTTTTGCCAAACTCCTTAATTTGTATACCTGGATTCCGAGAACTTTTTTCCCTGTAATCCCGAACCTTGCCATGCCTTTAACGTTCTCCTCACTGCGCATGGATTTCAATTCCCTGATTATTCCAGAAAAAATCATTAAAATTACAAATAAGAGAGGAATTATTAAGATTGCTTATCCGATAATTTTTTAAAGGAAAAATTGCCTTTCTTATTGTCATGGCAGATGAAGAGAAGTGTTTGTTTTGCGAGATAATTAACGGCAATGTGCCGTCTTTGAAAATTTATGAGAATGAGGGAGTTATTGCAGTATTGAACATTAAGCCGAGCACTAATGGACAGGTTTTAGTGATTCCGAAGCAACATCACACTTTCATCCACACCATGCCTGATGATGCAAGCTTCCAGCTAATGACTGCAATAAAAGCCATTACCGGCATCTTGTCGCAGGTTCTGCAGTGCCCGGGCATTAACATAGTGTATAATATGGGCAGCACTGCTGGCCAGAAAATCGGGCACGTAAGTTTTGACATTATCCCGAGATACGCAGGCGACAAAGTAGTGATTGACCTGCCTGAGGGCAAGGTTGAGGAAGAAAAACTGTATGAAGAGCAGAGACTAATCATTAAAGCTTTCCAGGAA
>PEWF01000090.1 GCA_002779595.1 archaeon CG07_land_8_20_14_0_80_38_8
ATAAAATTGTCGGATGGGATAAATTTATTATACATAAATATTATTTTATAATTATTTTCAGAAAAAACAGATTCTATTCTATCAAATTTGTTATATTCTATAATATTCGCATTGGATGAAATAGAAACGGATTTTGAATGAACAAATTCATTTCTTAATTTTATTAAATGATTAATAAAATCTTCATAACTAATATCCTCCTTAATTTTTCTAAGGCGGTTCTTTGTGCCCATAGATATTGTAATTGTTGTTTTTACTTCATCCAATTTAGATGTAATTGAATCAATTATCATAATTATAATAATTGTATGCATTATTATATATAAATCTTTCTATTTTGGCAGGGAGGGTTTGGCATAATTAGTGCGTGTTAAAAAATTTTATTATTTTCAGCAGGTTTCTTCATCTTCTTCATTCTCTTTGAATAGTGAGAATTTTCTTTCAACATCGTTCATCATAACATCGCAGTCTGCTTTTATCTTGTTCAGGCTTGCGATTAATCTTTCCTTTTCAATCTCTAATCCTTTCAGTTCCTCAAAGGGTTTTATTGCTTTCTTGAACATGTCATATTCTATGTAAACAAAAGGCTCCTTGCCCATTTTTTTGCAGATTCTGACGCACGTATCTTCCAGAAACTTGTTCATGCCGACTTTGACTCTTTTCTTAATCATCCTGTCAGGAGGCAGGTTATTCTTCATTAACCTTACAACTTCAGCATTCGCAAACGCCAAACCCTGCTCTTCATATTCCTCTGACTTCTTAATTTCGTCTTCCTCTGCCATGATTATTAAAAAAACTCCTCACTTTAAAAAGTTAATTATTCAAAATAATCCCTTCTTCAAGTCCACTGCTTTGTACCTGCATAATTCGTGGCAGCAGTAGCACCTGACGCATTTATTGTAATCAATGTTCGCCTTGAAGTCCTTGATTTTTATTGCTTTTGCAGGGCACGCCCTCATGCAGTCACCGCACCCAGTGCAGACTTTCCTGTTTATGGCTGGCTTTTCCAGCCAGTAATTGCTTGCCAGGTTCTTGATGAATGCCGGGAGCACGTTCCAAACTTTTGAAACAATTGACGAGTGCGATTTCCTGAAAACTGTCCTGTATTTTTTGAAGTCATTATCATTTTCTTCGAACAATTTTTTCTCGCGCGCAATCTTAAGGTAAGGCACTGTTTCATAATCCATACCTATAATCTTGCACACATTATAATCTGTTTCGAACACGTTGTCCCCTGCAATGAGCAGCCCTACTTTTTTAGCTGCTCCCGCGCTCGGGCCTTCGCCTTTCATTCCTGTGACTGCGTCAACAATTGTAATTGTTGGCTTTGCAAGCACTGCCAGGTCTGCAAGCATTCTGCAGAAATCCTCAACTTTCCTGAACCTTCCGTGGAATGATACTTTCTCAGTGCCTGGTATTAAGCCGAACAAATTCTTAACGCTGCACGTAAGAGTTGTCAGCATATGGGTTTTAATTTTTGGCACACTGATTACTTTGTCAACCTTGTCCAGCACGCCTATTAATTTGTAGTATTTGATGAATCCTTTAGGATTCTTCTTGATAAAAGTGGTTGTGTCATAATTTAATTCAACTTTGACTTCATCAGGGAGGTTAATGTATCCGCACTCTTTGTAAATGCTTTCCAGTGAATTTTTATTGTAAGGGCCTCCTGGCGAGTCAGCAATCACTGCCTTCGCGCCTATCTTGTCCAGTTCTTTAATAATGCATTTCACGACTAACGGGTGCGTGGTGACTAATGCTTCAGGCTTTGATGCTATGAGGAAATTCGGCTTGATTAACACTTTGTCGCCTTTCTTGATGAATTGTTTCAAGTCAACTAATTCTTTCAGGGCTTTGCTGATTTTTTTCTCGTCATAAGAATCACAGCGGACAATGTTGAACATGATTAGAAAAGACAATGATTAATTCATTAAATATTTTATTATTTCTTCTCCCACCTGTCCTTGTCCCTGTCTTCTATTAATCATCATTTTGTTGAATGATTCATCCAAGTCAATTTTTAATGAATTTGCCGGGCAGATTACTGCAAATATTGTGTCTGCTATTTCATCGCTTAATTCCTTTTTCTCCTCAGTGATTTTCTTCTTCTTCGGGCTGTAAGAGTGGTTTATTTCCCTTGCCAATTCGCCAACTTCTTCCATTATTCTTGCTAAGCACTCGTGGGGAGAGAAGTAGCCTAATTTGTACTGGCTCACCCAGTCATCAACCCTTTTCTGAACATCCTTCAATCCCATAATTTTTATAAATAATTAGGATGTTAATAAACATTTGTGAAGGTTAACTGGCGCAGGCTGCTTATCAGTTTATTAATAGTGTTCTTGGCAGGCTTTATCGGCTCATACTTCACTTATCCTGGAATTCAGTCATGGTATGCTGGCTTGAACAAGCCGGCAATCGCCCTTCCTAATTGGCTTTTTGCTCCTGTGTGGAGCGCGCTTTACGTGTTAATGGCTTTCAGTTTCTACTTCGTATGGAATAAAAGTAAAGTAAACAATAAAGTATTAGTTAATGAGTGCATGACTTTGTTCATAATCCAGTTAGTGCTTAATTCCTTATGGAGCATTATATTTTTCGGGTTGCATAATATTTCACTGGCTTTGGTTGAAATTTTGGTATTGTGGAGTTTCTTATTCCTGACTATTGTCAAGTTTTACAAAATTGACAAAAAAAGCGCTTACTTGTTAATCCCTTACATTTTATGGGTGTCATTCGCTGCATTGCTGAATTATTCATTCATGGCAGTTAATTGAATCCAGCCAGTCCTTCACTACTCTCGTGGCTGTAACGTCATCCTCATTATATTCAAGAAGTATTTTTTTGTATTCTTCCGCTCCGTTCAAGTATTCTGAATACCAGCATAATGACTGCGCCCCGCCGGCGTTCCCGCTCCGCCAGTTGAACCCAATCCACTTCGCCACGCGCTTTATTGAGTAAGAGTATACAGGAAGTATTGCTGAATCAAGAACTATTTTGTACAAATCAACCAAGTTATTCATTATTTTTGAGTACAATTCTTCATCGCACCCGTATTTTTCCTTTAACCTTTTTATGCTTGTCTTTTCATAGGGCGCGTAATGGTAAATCACGAAATTGTCAAGTTTTGAAATGTAACTGCAGAATTCTTCCCACATTTCTTTTTCATTTTCCGGAGTGTCAGCCCAGAACGGGATGAATTCTTCCCTGCCATTCTCCCTTACTAGGCAGCCGTACAAGTAGTCAATGCCCAATTCAGTGTCGCCTTCTATGTCAAAAAATATTTCCAATTTCTTTTCAGGGAATTTAATTTTTTTCTTAAGAATCATTTCATTATTCTTCAATGACTGCACCATAAGTTTCCAGTTCTCAGCGCTTTTGCTGCCAATGCCTTTTATGCTTTTCAGAAAATTATTATCAGAGTTCAATAAATCAGTGAAATTGTTGATATTATTCTTCCTTAACTCTTCCCTGACATTGCTGTTTAATCTGTACAGTAATGACAAGTCCTCCTCTGCTTTTAACTTGTTAAAGCAGTGGTTTTTCCACTCGCACATTGAACAATTACTGTTTGAGAATACTGGGCTGACTTCCTCTTCCCTGTTCAGTATTCTCCTGGCAAAGCTGATAGCAGCAGAATATTCTTCTTTATAATCAGCAGTGCTAAATTTTAGTTCTTCCTTATTCTTATTAATTATCCCAGCATTTGAAGGGTAAACTCCCTGAATTTTCCCCAGCAAGTCGCAGTAAAACATTACCTGCATCACGTACTCTTTTTTCAGGTACTTGCCGGATTTTATGTCAACAGGGATGTAATAATCTCCTGATTCATCATGAGTCCTGATAAGCATGTCAGGCCGCCCAACGCAGTCTCCATGAATAAGTACTCCCTGCCCTATAATGTTCGCCCCTTTCTCCATTAATTCAAGGGTTATTTTGAAAGCATCTTCATTGCTTAAATTTTCAGGCAGAGGAGTCAAGCCAAGTTCTTTGACTACTTCTGATTCGTGGATTATGCCGTCCTTCATTTTTTTAAGCAGGAATTCATTCTTTTCGGTTTTCTCATTCTCATCACCGTAGCATTCCAGAAAAACTTTGCACGGGCACTTAACCAAGTTGTACAATAATCCTCCGGTGATTGTGGTATTATTCATGATTAGTTCATTAAATCATGGTTATTAAAAAACTTGCCAGGTAATGATTCCCTTAATAAAAGTTTTAAATATGAAGAATTAATAATTTTTACATTATGGGCAGGCTTGGTATTGTTTCAGTCATTGCAATCGTGTCAGCGCTGGCATTATTGTTTATTTTCCCTGAGCAAACAGTGGCGAATAATCAGGATAATGATTCCATTAATGATTTGAGGATTATAGGCGCGGATTCCGAGGGTTTCATACTTTACAATGAAGGAAGCGAGGAAGTTAATGAAGTGCAGGTGATTATTGACAATGTACTGGTTGATTTCGAGCTGAACAATTACTTGAATCCTAAAAAGGGCGTTTTTGTCAAATTCAGCGAGAATTTTTACATGGGCGCTGACAGCAACATGACTATCATCCCTGTTAACAGTTCAGATTCAGGTAATTATTCAGGCAGTTCACTGCTTTATTATAATACTTTATGCGCAAATAGTAATTACTGCAGGAAAGCGTCTTTTGTTAATGATTCCTGCGAGTATTCAAGCCTGGCTGACGGCGAGCACTTCAACTGCTATAACACAACTGGTTGCGACAGCAATAATATTGGCAGCGAATTATGCGCTTGTTTAAGCGGCTCATGCGCTGACTCGTGCGGTAATCAGGTGTGCGAAGAGTGGGAGAATAATACTAACTGCATTGAGGACTGCACTGGCTGCAGCGAGTCATGGGATAACTGCACTTCTCCGGATGTGTGGTTCTGGGGCGCGATAAAATATGATAATACTAATGTGTGCGCGTGCTGCGGTGATGACGGAGTATTGGACAATTTTGAGAATAATTCATTAATCTGCACAAACGGCAACATTATTACTGACAGGGATAATTTGAAGCCTTCAACTTTTGATTCTGGGGCTATTAACAGAATTTCAGGAAAGGGTGCGTGCGAATCAGCAGGTTATTCATGGTTTTCCTCCTCTTCCGCGAATTACAGTTCAACTAATATTATTCTTGACAGTTTCACCAGCGCGTTCAGTTTGTTCACTGCTGACATGGACAATGACGGGGACAATGACATCATTGCAACTAATTATATCAGCAGCATTATCTGGTGGGAGAATAATAATAGTAATTGGGTTAAGCACATTATTGATTCAAGTTATTTGAAATTAGTTGACATTTACGTAATTGACATGGACAATGACGGGGACATGGACGTGTTAAGCGTTTCTGAAAGCCAGGACAGCATGTTCTGGTGGGAGAATTATGACGGAAAGGGAACTGAGTGGAATAAGACAGTTGTTTACACTTTACTGGACGGGGCGAGCAGTGTTTACTCTGCTGACATGGACAATGACTGGGACAATGACATCATTGCAACTGGAGGGGAGGGCAATACGATTAACTGGTTTGAAAATCTTGACAGCAAAGGACATGGGTGGGCTAATCACTTGGTTGAGGATTTCTTCTATGATGCGAGTGAATTGGCAGCTGCTGACATAGACAATGACGGCAGAAATGACGTTATTGCAGGCGCTGCTGATTCTGACCAGATTGCGTGGTGGAATGGGACAAATAATACCTGGAATAAGAATTTAATCAGCAGTGAATTCAATAATATTAAGGATTTGGAAGTTATTGACCTGGACAATGACGGGGATTATGATGTTATCGGAACTTCTTTTTATGGAAATTTTGTTGCTTGGATGGAGAATGACAACCTTAACTGGACAAAGCACGTGATTACTGATGATTTGTTCTCCGCGGGTGAATTGGCAGCTGCTGACATGGACAATGATGGGGATTATGATGTTATAAGCAATTCTTTCCACAACGGCGAAGTCACATTATTCGAAAACCACAACGGCGAATGGCAGGAGCATGAAATCAGCACTGGTTTTAAGAATAGTTTCGGATTAGCAGCTGCTGATTTGGACAATGACGGGGATTATGATGTTATCGGAACTTCTTACGCGAATAATACTCTTGCATGGTGGGAGAATTACGCAGTCAACGGAGTTAACGGCCCGTGCTGCGGTGATGACGGAGTGCTTGACAATTTTTACACTTCAGATAGTTCATGCGCTAACGGAACAATTATTTAAAAATATATTTTTAAGCAGTGAATCTCTCTTTTTTATTTTAATGGATGTGTTTGACAATAATTTCAAGGAAATATTCATTTCGCAGATTGTTTCAATAACCGGCGGATTATTTGCAGGCGTACTGCTTGCGGTTTTCACAGACCAAATACTGCTGATTCCGGGAATGTTAATCATTCTTCCGGGTTTTCTTGAAATGAGGGGCAACATCAGCGGTTCGTTCTCTTCAAGGCTAAGTTCAGGCTTATTTCTTAAAATTATTAATCCGAAAAAAGTTAATTCAAAAATTATTTCCGGCAACTTAATTGCATCATTCACTCTTGCAATTATTGTGTCTCTCATCCTTGGATTGATTGGTTTCTTATTCAACTTATTAATTTTCAAGGTTATGACTGTGAAAATTATTTTAATACCTTTGATTGCAGCAATTATTGCAAATGGTGTGGAAATACCGCTAGCACTTTTTGCAACGCTTTACTTGTTCAGGAAAGGGCATGACCCTAACAACAT
>PEWF01000115.1:0-984 GCA_002779595.1 archaeon CG07_land_8_20_14_0_80_38_8
GAAATGTACCAGAAATTGAGGACGTCAATATTATGATAGAAGTGCTCAGAACCCTTGGCGCCAGGGTAGATGTGGACGTGGAAAATAAAGTAGTTGAAATTGATCCAGGGAGTATCAGCAGCTATGAAGCGCCTTATGAACTTGTGAGAAAGATGAGGGCTTCGATACTGGTAGCAGGACCGCTCCGGAGCAAGTTTGGTAAAGTTAAAGTTGCCGTTCCGGGTGGTTGCAATATTGGCTCCAGACAAATTGATCTTCACCTGAAAGGCTTTGAAGATATGGGAGCAAAATATTCTATAGAACATGGATATATTAATTGCCAGGTTGACAGTAATGAAGCCGGAGCGAAGCTTTTCGGTACAATGATGAATCTGGATTTTCCTTCCAGAGGGGCTACTGAAAATATAATGATGGCGGGGTGTCTTGCTGATGGCCAGACAGTTATTAATAATGCAGCAAGGGAACCTGAAATAGTTGACCTGGCTTGTTTTTTAAACTCAATGGGTGCAGACATACAGGGAGCAGGCTCGGACTGCATTATTATAAATGGAGTTAAAAGTCTTGAAGGTACAGATTATGAAGTCATGCCTGATAGTATTGAAGCAGGTACTTTTATTACTGCGGCAGGTTTATGTGGTGATAGAGTAGAAATTGAAAATGCGAGATGGAAAAATCTTGAAATATTTTATTTTAAGTTAAAAGAAATTGGTGTAAATATTTCTATTGTTGATGAAAACAATATAAGGGTAGATGCACCCCGAGAAGCATACAGGCCCACCAATATAAGCACTCTTCCATACCCTGGCTTTCCCACTGATTTACAACCCATAATAACAGTTCTTCTTTCGGTTGTTCCCGGTGTATCAATAGTAACTGAAAATGTATTTGAAAACAGGTTTATGTACGTGGACGAACTGAACAGAATGGGAGCGAATGTAAAAATTGACGGGCATCATGCTGTAATCAAGGGGGTTGAAAAATTAT
>PEWF01000115.1:1059-6596 GCA_002779595.1 archaeon CG07_land_8_20_14_0_80_38_8
GAAGGACTGCCCAGGACACTTCGGTTACATTGAATTGGCGCGCCCTGTGATTCACATAAAATATTTGTCATTCATTTATGACGCTTTAAGAAGCACGTGCGCAAAGTGCGGAAAAATAACCATTGAAGAAGAGCGCCTCGCAAAGGCAAGGATGAAGATAAGAATGGTTGAAAGGCAGAGAGGAGAATTAAAAAAATGGGATGTTGCAAAGGAAGTAATCAGAAGGGCAAAGAATTCCAAGGAATGCCCTCACTGCGCAGATAAAAAAATTAAAATAAAACTCAAAAAACCCTATTCTTTTTATGAAGAAAAAGTCAGAATCACACCAATAGACATTCAGGAACGCCTGAAAAGAATCACTGATGAGGACTGCGAATTATTAGGGCTTGACTCAATAGGTGGCAGGCCAGAATGGATGATATTGTCCTACTTGCCAGTGCCTCCAGTAACAGTGCGCCCTTCAATTACGCTGCAGAGCGGACAGAAAAGCGAGGACGACTTAACCCATAAATTAAGCGACATAGTCAGGACTAACCAGAGATTACTGGAAAACTTGAATGCAGGAGCTCCTGAAATAATAATAGAAGATTTATGGGACTTGCTGCAGTACCATGTGACAACATTCTTCTCAAATAATGTAAGCCAGATTCCGCCTGCGAGGCACAGGAGCGGCCGCGAGCTGAAAACATTATCCGAAAGGATAAAGAGCAAGGAGGGAAGGTTCAGGAAAAATTTGGCAGGAAAAAGGGTGAACTTTTGCGCAAGAAGCGTGATATCCCCGGACCCTAACATTGAAATTAATGAGATAGGAGTGCCTGAAGTAATGGCAGAACATTTGACAATCCCTGAAAGAGTCAACAGCTGGAACGTGAAATGGTGCAGGGAATTAATACAAAACTACCCTAAATACCCATGCGCTTTATACGTTTTCATTCCTGACGGCAGGAAGAAAAGAGTAACTGAGGAAAGCAGGGAATTATTAATGGAAGAATTAGCAATAGGGTTCATTGTTGAAAGAATGCTCATAAACGGGGACTTCGTATTGTTCAACAGGCAGCCAAGCCTTCACAGGATGAGCATCATGGCTCACAGAGTAAAAGTGCTGCCAGGCAGCACTTTAAGGATAAATTTGACAGTAACAGACCCTTACAACGCGGATTTTGATGGTGATGATATGAACATGCACGTTCCGCAAACAGAAGAAGCAAGAGGGGAATCTGACGAATTAATGGATGTAGTAACACAAATAATTACTCCACGATTCGGGCTTCCAATCATAGGATGCAAGCAGGACCATTTAAGCGGATTATTCACTCTCACAAGAGGAAACACTAAGTTCAGCAAGGAGGAAGCATTCCAGTTATTAACAAGGGCAAAAGTTTACGATGCTGACTTGAAAATAGACAAGAAAGGGGAAGCATCAGGCAAGGAAATATTCTCAGCATTGCTGCCGAAGGATTTTGACTACATCGGCACAAGCGGGTTATGCAGGAATTGCGCAACTTGCAAAAAAGAAGAATGCACTAATGACGGCTACGTAAAAATTATTAACGGGAAACTAATCAGCGGGGTAATAGATGACAAAAGCGTTGGCTCAAAGAAAGGATTACTCTTGCAGGAAATAGTGAAATTATATGAGAGGGAGGAAGTCAGCACTTATTTGCAGAGAATGGCATTAGTTGGGATTGCAACACTTGACATAACAGGATTTACAGTGCTTAGTTCGGATTCGGATTTGCCTGAAGACATTAGAAAGGAAATAAGGACAAGCCTTAGCAATTCAGTCAATAAAGTAAACACTTACATTAAAAGATTCAAAGACAAGGAAATGGTGGCACTTCCCGGCAGGACTTTAAGGGAAACTTTGGAGCAGAAAATAATTAACGCCTTGAATAGGGCAAGAAACGTGGTAGGAAGTTTGGTGTTGAACAACACTTCAAAAGAGAACTGCACAATTATTATGGCAAAGAGCGGAGCTAAAGGCAACATGCTCAACATTGCACAAATGGCAGGAAGTGTAGGGCAGCAGGTATTAAGAGGTTCAAGGCTGAAAAGAGGCTATGAAAGAAGAGTATTAACCCATTTCGAGAAAGGCGACTTGGGCGCTGACGCGCGCGGATTCATAAGGGAAGGATACAAGAACGGATTAACACCAACTGAATTCTTCTTCCATGCAATAACTTCGCGTGACGCGCAAATGGACACGAGCATGAGGACTCCTACGAGCGGCTACTTCCAGAGAAGACTAATCAATGCATTGCAGGATTTCAAAATAGATGATGATTTAAGCGTAAGAACCAGCGACGGCAGAATAGTGCAGTTCACTTACGGGGAAGACGGAATAGACGTTGGCAAGAGTGATGCAGGAAAAATAGATGTTGAATTAATAATAAAGAAGGTGGCGGAAAAATGAGGCTGGAAGAAGCAGAAGGAATATTACCCCCTAAATTATTCCGGACACTGAAGGATAAATTAAAAGAATACAAATTAGCCGGAAAGAAAAGCGAGCAAGCCATTGGGGATGTAGTAACTGCTTACCAGAAAGCTCTTATCTGCCCTGCAGAAAGCATTGGAGTCATAGCAGCGCAGAGCATAGGCGAGCCTGGAACGCAGATGACATTGAACACTAAGCACTTCGCAGGAGTAAGCGAGATGAACGTAACAGTTGGATTGCCAAGAATTATTGAAATCTTCGGGGCCAGGAAAGCATCAAAAACTCCGAGCATGAAAATTTACCTGAAATCACCCCACAATAAGAGCGAGAAAACAGTAAGGCAAATCAGCGCCAATTTATTGGAAGTATTGTTAAAAGACGTGACCAAGGAAATTAATGTTGACTTATTAAACACGCAGGTGGAAGTGGTTCTTGACATTGAAGAAATGCACAACTTGAACGTGACAATGAAGCACATACTCACAGCCATAGAAAACAGCAGGAAAATTAAAAAAGTAAAAATAGAGGAAAAAGGCAGCAAAATTATTGTAAAATTGGACGAGGGCGTGAAGCTTGAAAAATTATTCAAACTAAAAGTGAAATTATCAGAGTTGTTCATAAACGGGATAGCAGGAATAAAGCAAGTCCTGCCTGTCAAGAAGAGCGAGGAATTCGTAATAACCACTGCAGGAAGCAATTTAAAAGAAGTATTAAAAATTAATGAAGTTGACAAGGCAAAAACGATAACTAATGATATATGGGAAATAAGCAAAGCATTAGGAATAGAGGCTGCAAGGACAGCAATTATAGAAGAAGTATTAAACGTTTTCAACGAGCAGGGATTAAAAATTGATGTAAGACATTTAATGCTTGTGGCAGACGTTATGACAATGGACGGAATAGTGAAAGGAATAGGCAGGTACGGAGTGAGCGGGGAAAAGCCAAGCGTTCTGGCGCGCGCAAGCTTTGAAGTAGCACTCAAACACTTATTCAACGCTGCAGCGCATAAAGAAGTTGACGAATTGGAAGGAGTGGTGGAGAATATTATGATAAACCAGCCAATACCAGTCGGGACAGGGCATTTCAAATTAAAACTAAGACAAGACGCTGACTTAAGCAGCGGAAAAATAAGCAATGACTTCTCAATAAAAGACATAAAAGGATTGGGCGACAAAACAGTCGAGATACTGAAAAACAAGTTAGGAATCACCACAATAAGCGCGTTAGAAGAAGCAGCAAAGAAAGGCGAACTAAAAAACGTTGAAGGACTGGGCGAGAAAATGGAAGAAAAAATATTAAAAGGAATAAAGGAAATAAAAGAGAAGGAGTGGTGATTATGAAAATCATAGAAGAAATAAAAAAAGGAATGAAAGGCAAGACATTAATAGTTGGATATAATAATACTGTAAGCAGCCTTAAAAAGAACAAACTCAAATTAGTGGTCAGCGCTTCAAACGCTCCTGAACACATGAAGAAAGAACTGGAAAATTTGTCAAAAATAGGCAAAGTAGAATACGTTGATTCCGAAAAGAACAATCTTGAATTAGGCGCCACCTGCAGAAAATCATTCGGGGTGTCAGTACTTTCTATAAAAAAGTGAAAATTAAATGACAAATGTAAGAATTAAGTTAGACACTCAGACAATACAAAACCTTGCCTTGTTCGAGAAGGTAACAAAAGCGAGCGTTAAGGACTGCATTGAAAAAGATGATGAAATAATATTCATAATTGACAAAAAAGATTTCGGAAAAGCAATAGGCAGGAACGGCTCAAACGTCAAAAAAATGGAGCAAAAGTTAAGAAAGAAAGTAACACTCTTAAAATTTGACTCAAACCCTGAAAAATTTGCCGAGAATCTGCTGAAACCAGTGCCTGTTAAAAAAGCAAGCATTGAAAATAATGACGAAAACCAGAAAATTCTTAACATAGTAATCAAGAGTTCACAGAGAGCGTTTCCGAGCAAAAAAGTTAAAAAGACTAAAACTCTTCTTAAAAAATACTTCCCTGAAATACAGGAAGTAATAATAAGAGTGTAATAATCATGAAAAAAGCAAGAGGCTTATTCGCCGGAAAAAAATTAATGGAACGAAGAAAACAATTCAAGTACGCAAGGAAAGGAAGCAGGGAGCAGGCAACGGGGATATGGAAAAAATTCGACCCAATGGCAGGAGCTCCTGCAGCAAGAGGAATAGTGCTGAAGAAGAGGGCTATTGAGAAAAAGCAGCCGCACAGCGGATTAATCAAGTGCGTAACAGTGCAGTTAGTGAAGAACGGGAAAGTAGTCACAGCATTCGTTCCAGGGGACGGCGCAATAAAACACGTTGACGAGCACAACGAAGTAGTAATTGAAAGAATAGGCGGGCCGCAGAGGGGCTCAAAAGGCGACATTCCAGGAGTGAAATTCAAAGTAATAAAAGTGAACGGGGTATCATTAAAAGAAGTATTAAAAGGTAAGAAGGAAAAAGGCAGAGGCAAATAAAAAATTATGAAATTATTCAACAAGTACGACACGAGCGGAGTAACAGTATCAGACCCTGGACTGCAAAAATACATAAACTTAAAACCAATACTTTTGCCGAAAAGCCAGGGAAGGAATGAAACCAAAAAATTCTGGAAAAGCAAAGCCCACATTGTTGAAAGATTAATGCTGAAAATGAGCGTGACAGGGCATAAAGGCAAGAAGCACTGGAGAACCAGCGGAAGAAATACAGGAAAATACACAATCCAGCACAAAAACGTAACCAGCGCATTCAAGATTATAGAAGACAAAACAAAACAAAACCCAGTCCAAATATTGGTAAATGCAGTGGAAAAAGCAAGCCCTTGCGCGGAAGTAATCAGTTTAGAATACGGCGGAATCAAACACCCAAAAGCAGTAGACGTAGCACCCCAAAGAAGAGTGGACTTATCACTCAGGTGGATAGCAGGCAGCGCTTACCAGGCAAGCGCAGGCAGCAAGACAACATACGCGCAGGCATTAGCCAATATATTAATACAAACAGCAAATAATGACGCAAAAAGCCCTGCAGTCAGCAAAAAAAACGAAACCGAAAGGCAAGCCATAGCAAGCAGATAAATTTTTAAGCGCGTTTCTCCCAAATAA